>JAFGSG010000035.1 GCA_016934735.1 Spirochaetota bacterium
GTCTTCGTCGATCCAATCCTATGATTGTTTCTCTATGAGGCTATTATCTTTTTCCCTATTTGTCGCACTTGATACTTGAAGTCAGGCTTATATTAAAAGAATATACATAAAAAAAGTTTGAAAAGTTTAAGCAATGAGTTATACTATAGTAATAAAAGGATAAAGATTACCGGAGCGATCATGGATTTATCCGCAAAAATAAGTTTAAAGCAAACTGGAAGACTGGCGCTGACGCGTCAGCTTGTACAATCAATTGAATTGCTTCAGCTATCAAACGTTGAACTTGCTGAAAAAATATCTTCCGAGTTACTGGAAAATCCCGTACTTGAAGAAGAAAACACATTGATATTACAAGCCTCCACCGATTCAGAAAGAGAGCTCCTTACAACAGTTGATAAGGAATTAAGCGGAGATGAGCCCGCAGATCAGATAAAGGAAGCATGGGACGCAGAATACGATGAAAAAAACACGCCTTATGATGCTTATGACGATGACAGGAAAAGAAATTTTATTGAAAATGCAGTTGCTCAGAAAGAAACTTTAAAAGAACACCTGATCAATCAGTCGGGTATAACCGCAAAGGACGAATCCGAGTTATTACTTCTGGAAACAATTATTACTTCACTGGATGATAACGGCTTCCTGATCGTAAGCCCTGAGGAGATTGCCGAAAACGGCCCGTTTGAGATCCAGAAAGTCAAGGATGCGATTGCTGTTGTAAATCATTTTGATCCTATCGGCTGCGGCGCTGCGAATGTAAAAGAATCACTCGTTGTTCAGGCCATGCAGACGTATCCGGATGACGAAATATTACTGAAAATATTAAATGATTATTTTATTGACCTTGAAAAATTAGAATACAGTAAAATCGCTGCAGCTCTGCATATTACAACCTCCGAAGTAATCAGAAAAAGTAAACTTGTACACAATCTGGAACCTTTCCCAGGAATAAAATATTCATTAAAAAAAACAAGATATATTATTCCTGATATTGAGGTTAAATACCTTGATGAAGAAATAATTATTTCGCTTAACGACGATTGGATCCCGAAAATAAAAATTAATTCTTATTATAAAAACATTTTAAAGAAAAAGCCTGTTGATGCAAAGCTTATTGAATATTTAAGAAACAAAATGCAGTCTGCCAGCAACTTACTGTCCAGCATCTCCAACAGAAAAGAAACCATTACAAAAGTCGTAAGCTCAATTATGGAACATCAGCGCGAATTTTTAATAAACGGCGCAGGCCATTTAAAGCCTCTTGTTTACGCAGACATTGCAGGTGAAGTCGGCCTGCATGAATCGACAATAAGCAGAACAGCAAACAATAAATTCGTGCAGACCCCATGGGGTGTATTTGAACTTAAATATTTCTTTGTATCAAAGTTAAAATCGAAAAACAGTGAGGAACATTCCTCGGAGGAAGTAATGGCTTTAATAAAAGGAATAGTAGCCGAAGAGGATCCCCGCAATCCGGTCTCAGATCTCGAAATACTGAATACTTTGCAGAAGAAAGGTATAAATATAGCAAGAAGAACAATAGCCAAGTACAGAACTCATTTAAAAATTGCTCCGTCAAATATGCGTAAAAAATTAAATTTTATTAAACAATAACTAGAAAATATCTTAACAATAGCCGGTTCTTTGAAAATTTGATATAAAAACTATATTTTTATTTTACGTATTCAGAATATAGTTTTTTTAGATAGCTTCTAATGGGCTTTAAAAACGTACACCGTTTCGAGCTTACTTTAATTGAGTAAACTCCCAGCGCAGTATACAACAATTATTATTGAGAGAGGTAAATATGAAACTAACAATTACAGGAAGACATTTCGAAGTTTCAGAAGAGCTGTCACAGTACGCTGAAAAAAAATTTACAAAAATTAAAAAATATTTCCGTAGACTTATTGATATTGAAATAATAATGTATCTGGAAAAGCATAATCACATTATAGAAGCCGTAATAAACGGCGATGGTATGAAATTTTTTGGGACAGAAAAAGCTTCCGATATGTATTCTTCTGTTGATCTTCTTGCCAAAAGTATTGAAAAACAGGTTGTTAAGCATAAGGAAAAACATTCCGCTCATAAGGCAACTCCCTTAAAAGACAACATTGAGACTGTTCAGATTGAAAATCAAACTCCGATTATTTTCAATAAAGCCGCGGAAAGGCCTAAAGACGAGATTGAAGCCTTTCTTGAAATGAAACTGGATAATAAAGATTTTATTCTTTTTAATAAAAGCATAAATGATAATAATAAAAATTTATATGCAGTTATTTTTAAAACTGATAATGGATTCAAAATGGCAGAGTTACCTCCTAAATCGAAAAAAGAAAAAAGATTTGACGCGGAGAAACTTATTGAATTTGACTTAATTGTTCATAATGATTCATTGACAAAACCGAAAATTAAATTAAAAAAATGCAGGGAAAAAACCATCAAGTGCGCTGCAATGAACAGCGCGCTTAAAGACTTAACGGCATCTAATCATAATTTTATACCGTTTTTCAATGATGAAACAAATACTTTTAATATCATATATAAAAACGGAGATATACTCGAAGTGATGGTTCCTCCTGAATAAAATTGTATTCTCTGCATAAACGAAGACACGGCCTTGTATAGAGACGTACGGTTGTACGTCTCTACAAGCGAATAAGGAAATAATAAAATTAAATGGACAAAAAGAAACTTTACATACGCAATCTGACTGACGGGACTACGGATATCAATCTTCAGCTTGAACTTTTAGCCGGAGAAAAAGGACTCGATAAGGAAATCTGCGTAGGAGATGTAAACAGGCCGGGGCTCAGCCTTGCCGGCTTTTTCGATTTTTTCGCGTTTAGTCGAATCCAATTATTCGGACTGGGCGAAACAGCCTATATGAGAAATATTTCGGATAAACAAATGAAAGAAATGTTAGAAACATTTTTTTCATACGATATTTTATGCTGCGTGTTCACCCATGATGTAAAACCGAATCAAATTTTTATAGAGCTTGCGAACGCAAAAAATATCCCCACTTTTGTTTCAAGATACAGCACTACAAGATTCATAAGTTTGTGGACTCATGCTGTTGAGCAGTATTTTGCTCAGGAAATGACAATACACGGCTCTCTTGTGGATGTCTTTGGAGTCGGGGTTTTACTGCTAGGCAAAAGCGGAGTCGGTAAAAGTGAATGTGCTCTTGAACTCATTGAAAAAGGCCACCGCCTGGTAGCCGATGATGTCGTTGAAATTCAAAAAATTGACGAGCTGTTTCTTTTTGGTACCGCTGCTGAAATAATAAGACATCACATGGAAATTAGGGGGCTGGGCATTATAAATGTCAGGGAAATATACGGAATCGGATCGGTCAGGAATAGAAAAAGAATTGATATTATTGTAATGCTGGAAGAATGGGATGAAACCAAAGAATATGACAGGCTTGGTCTTGATGAACTGAAATATACTATTCTTGATATAGATCTTTCATATATTACTGTTCCTGTCAGGCCGGGCCGCAATATCCCCATCCTTATTGAGACCGCAGCCTTAAATCACAGACTGAAAAAAATGGGAACTAATTCAGCAAGAGAACTGGATTTGAAAATTAAAGATATAGTAAGCAAGGAGTAAACTTGGTTGAAGATATAGTATATATAAACAGCGATGCGGGCGTTCATGCCAGACCGGCAATGATGCTTGTGCGCACCGCAATGAAATATCCGTGTGAAGTATTTTTTATTAAGGATGATGTTGAAGCTAATGCCAAGTCCATTATGGGCGTCCTTGCTCTCGCGATCACAAAAGGATCCAAGCTCATTATCAGGGCCCACGGAGGAAATGAAGAGGAAGCCGTACACGAACTGGTATCTTTAATACAAAATGATTTCAAGGAAGAGGATAAGATCAAGGTTTGATATGTCAATCACCGGGAATCTGAAAAAAAATGTATTAAAAAAATCCAGATTTCAGGATATTTTTTTTATAAGCGGTATCCTCACTTTTTCCGCGGCTTTAGTATTAGGCCTTTTCCCTGACGCAAATATTGAAATTAGCGCAGAAAGGGAATTCTTCATTTATCTTATAATGATAATCCCCATACTGGCTGCTATTTATTTCATTTTTATTTCTTTCTACAGAAAGATTTATTCCGAGTACTCCGATTTCAGCTCCAGTATTATTTTTAAAACAATGCTGGCTTTTATTTCAGTCGCAATCCTTCCGTCTGTAGCCATAATCATCATCTCCAATCATTTAATAAATACTACAATTACTAATTTAATAACTGATGAAACAATCTATTCTTTAAAGGAATCTGTCAATTTGTCAAAGGACTATATCAATAATATTTATAATAATATTGAAGGTGAAGTAGCTTCCCTTGACAATTTAATTAAAAAGGGTACTATTAAGCTGGATTCATATTCGGAGAGAAGGCAGATAGTTGAAAACTGCAGGCATAAAGGTTTAATTTGCAGTATCTATCAAGTGCATGAAAAAAATAAAGAGTTTAACGAAATACAGATTCAGATAAGCGGAACCGGCAATAAAGAATATACAGAAAGCATAACAAAATTTTTTCAATACTCAGATCTGGATTTAATATCCCGGGTTTCCAATATTTCGGTCAACAATGAATCCGTATTGCTCGGTCAATTATATTATAACGGATTTATTATTTCGGTTGTTAAAGAAATCCCGGAAATTATATATAATAGAATTGCATTATATAAAGATTCATTAAAAAAATACGAAAGCCATGATTTTTTAAAACCATATTTTGAGACAGGCATCGGTATATTACTGCTTTTTATTATAATTTTAATTATCCTGATCTCAATTAGTGTCAGCTTTTTTCTTTCAAGAGGTATTCAAAGGCCGGTGCTTGAATTAGCAGAGGCAGCCGGCCATGTAGCGTCCGGTGATTTTCAGATCTCGCTAAGAAGAGATGGTTCTGATGAACTTGCACTTTTATACAATTCATTCAACAAAATGGTTCAACAGCTGGATGAAAGCAAAAAAGTTATTTACCATGCGCAGAGGCTCGAAGCGTGGATTGAGGTTGCCAGAAGACTTGTTCATGAGATTAAAAATCCGCTCACTCCAATACGGCTTTCTGCAGAAAGAATCCAAAACAGGTTCAGGGAAGGACATCCTGATATTAAAAGTATTATAAACACAGGCACAGAAACAATCATTGAAGAAGTAAAAGTATTGTCCAGAATATTGGATGAATTTTCCGGCTTTGCAAGGCTTCCTGAAATGCATGGGGAATACCTTGATTTAAATCCAATTATAGAAAACAGCGTAAATTTTTTCATGGGGCATGAAGGAATAACCTTTCATTTGGATCTTGATGATTCAATACCGAAATTATTTCTTGATAAAATTTTATTCAGACAAGCCTTAACAAATATTTTACAGAATTCCATTGATGAACTGGGCAAAAGCGGCAATATATACGTAAAATCAGAATATGCAAATAAAAAACTCGGGCTTGTAAAATTGTCAATAAAGGATGACGGTCCCGGCATTGAAAAAGAAAACCTGGATAAGATATTTGATCCCTCATTTTCCACAAAAGACACAGGGACAGGCCTTGGACTTGCAATTGTTGAAAAAATTATTCTTGAACATAATGCCCGAATATTCTTTTATTCAAAAAAAGGTGAAGGCGCTGAATTCGTAATTGAATTTCCTGTTTTGGAGGAAGAGCCAGGTGGCAAAAATATTAGTAGTCGATGATGAAAGCAACATCGTAAAGACGCTTTCCGCTATTTTACAGGATGAGGGACATGATGTTTACTCAAGTGAAACTGCTAAGGATGCTCTTACCTGTTTAAGCAATAACGAGATTGATCTGGTTTTCCTTGATGTCTGGCTCCCTGACATGGACGGGGTTAAAGTCCTTGAACAAATAAATCGTTTATATCCTGATGCGGCTGTAATAATGATCTCAGGGCACGCGTCCATTGATATCGCGGTGAAATCCACGCGCCTTGGAGCTCTTGATTTCCTTGAAAAGCCTCTATCGATGCAAAGGGTAATTACATCCCTGAATAACGCACTTGAACGTATAATGCTTCGGAAAGAAAACATCAGACTGCGTAAGCAGGCTTCTTTCGAAGATGAGATGATTGGAGAATCTGAAAGAATTAATGAAGTACGAAAGACAATAGAAACCGCAGCCGGTACAAACGCCAGAGTCTTTATCACAGGCGAAAACGGAACAGGGAAAGAACTGGTAGCTAAAGCCATTCATAAAAATTCAAAACGGTCATCCAAACTAATGGTTAAAGTTAACTGCGCCGCAATACCGGATGAACTTATTGAGAGCGAACTTTTCGGCCATGAAAAAGGTTCATTTACCGGAGCTGCAAACCGCAGGCTCGGCAAATTCGAAATCTCGAATGGAGGCACCATATTCCTTGACGAGATCTGCGATATGAGTGCGAGCGCTCAGGCAAAAGTTCTACGTGTGCTTCAGGAGCAGCAGTTTGAACGGGTCGGAGGCAATGAGCCGGTAACTGTCGATGTCAGGGTAATAGCTGCTACAAACATTGATGTAAAAAAAGCCATTGAAGAAGAGCGTTTCAGAGAGGATCTGTATTACAGGCTTAATGTAATTCCCATTCATGTGCCGTCTCTTACTGAAAGGAAAGAAGATATTCCTCTGCTGACGAATTATTTTTTAAGTACTTTTTCAGAAATGCACGGACTTGGCGAAAAATCGATAACAGATAAAGCTATGAAATTTCTTATGAAGTATAACTGGCCCGGAAATGTGCGTGAGCTAAAAAACATTATTGAACGCCTGTGTATAATGGTTCAGGCAGATATGATAAATAAGGATGATATCGCGAAATATATAGAGTCTGACGATTATGAAGATGTAATGTCGAGCAATACTTCAACTTTAAAACAGGCAAGAGAGGAATTTGAAAAAGAATACATTATCAGGGCATTGAAAAAAAACGAAAAAAATATCACCTCAACAGCAAAAGATCTCGGTATTGAAAGAACAAATCTTCACAGGAAGGTGAAGCAATATAATATAAACGTCGACAGAATATGAACAGCATTTACACCGATTTGTCATCATATATTAACTCTCTGAACTCAAGAAGGATGCTGCTCCTGTACAGAGACGGGGAGGAACTCGCCTTTTTAAAAAAATGGATTCAGGAGCAGGCATATACAAATACAGAAAATGCAGTAACTGACTCAAATCCGGAAAATGATTCTCTGTCCGATATGGTAAAAAAGTGCGTAAGATGCGGCAATGTTGAGAATAAAAAATCCGGGTTTGGCTCAGGCGAGAACGGTATAATGATACTCTTAAATACGCCTGCAGGCATCAGCAGAAGCGAGAGGGAAAAGCTTAACACAGACTCAAAAGAACTGTTAGCGAAAATGCTTGGCGCAATTAATATTGATCTTAAAAAATGTTATATCACAAATCTAATTAAATGTGAAGCGGAAAATTCATTTAAAAGGCCTGGCCTTATGCTTAAAAACTGCGAACTAATCCTGCAAAGAGAAATTAAGGAATATCATCCGCGTATTGTAATTGTAATGGGAGACGATTTACCGGTAAAAAAAATGATAAATGAAAAAAAAGATATAAACTGGCACAGAATAGAACATCCATTAATACTTTTAAAAAAGCCGGAACTTAAAAAATCCGCATGGATCACACTTCAGAAAATTGAAAATATAATCGGCAAATAAATCCAGGAATTAACTTTGAGTGACAGCAAATAAAAAATATGCGGATGTATATGTAGGGTATCCAATTGATGGCTCTTACACATATTCAGTGCCGGATGATATGGACGTTAAGCCGGGAATGCGTGTGAGCGTAAATTTCAGAAACAGGACTGTTACTGCTTTTACGCATAAAGTGCATAATAAAAGACCTGATCTTAAAGATATAAAAGAAATAGAGAAACTGATTGATCCCTCCCCGATTTATGACAGCAGATTAACAGCTCTTGCCGAATACACAGCCGCCAATTATCTTTCCAGCGTAGGAGAAGTAATGGCAATGGCTTTACCCTCGGGAGAAAAAGCTTCTTCGAGATACAAGCATCCGTTTAAAGATAAGCATACTTTAAACAATCACATTGAGCTTACACAGGAGCAGAAAACTATTTTCGATGATATTCTATATTCTCACGTAAGCAGCCAATCTTTTCATTTGATATACGGTATAACAGGAAGCGGAAAAACAGAATTGTATATTGAACTTGCAAAAAATGTAATGGCACAGGGCAGGTCGGTAATTTTTCTTGTGCCGGAAATTACGCTTTCTTCGCAGATATTCGAAAGGCTATATAAGGTTTTTGGGAATGAACTGATCGTTTATCACAGCAGGCTCACTGCAAATCAGCGGTTGAAAAGCTGGATCAGATTTTATAATGGAGAAGTAAAAATCGCGGTCGGAACAAGGTCTGCAGTATTCCTGCAATGTCCGGATCTCGGTCTTATAATTATGGATGAAGAGCATGACTGGTCATATAAAGAGCACAGCACACCGCGGTATCACGCGAGGAGAATTGCTTATCACAGATGCAGGACTGAGAACGCATTAATGGTAATGGGCTCTGCTACGCCGTCCATAGAATCGCTTTATACTGCTGAGCAGGGCATATTCAAGCTGCATGTTCTTAAAACCAGATTCGGTTCCGCTGTTCTTCCCGAAATTGAAATTGTAAAGATATATCCAAAAAAAGAAGAAACCATGATTTCACCAAAGCTCATGATTTACAGCAAAAGAGCTCTGGAAGATGGACATCAGGCAATATTCCTCTTAAACAGAAGAGGTTTTTCTCCCATAGTTTTATGCAATGACTGCGGTGAATCGCTTGTATGTCCAAACTGCAATATAAGCCTGAACCTTCACAGAAGCGGAAGAATGATATGCCATTACTGCGGATACAGCAGAAAGCTTCCGGAGAAATGCCCGCATTGCAATTCAGAGAACATTTTAAAACTCGGAGCAGGCACGCAAAAGATCGAGGAAATGATTAATGAAAGCTTCTCCGGCAGCAGAGTGTTAAGGCTTGATCAGGACAGCACGAAAAAAAAGAACGCGGTATTCAATATTGTAGAAAAAATGTCAAAGGGTGAAATAGACATTCTGCTTGGTACTCAAATGGTTGCCAAGGGATTCGATTTTCACAAAGTTTCGCTTGTAGGTGTCCTGCTCGCAGACATAGGCCTGAATATGCCGGACTTCAGAGCTTCGGAAAAAATATTTTCTCTTCTCATCCAGGCTGCCGGAAGATGCGGCAGAGGAGACGTGCGCGGTAAAGTAATAATTCAAACAATTAATGTTGAACATCATATCTTCCAGTTTTTAAAAAATCATGATTATTTTAGCTATTACAAATATGAGCTTTCAATGAGAAAAATGCTTCAATATCCACCATATTCCAGGCTGGCCAGGCTTTTAGTCAGAGGCAAAAAAGAAGAAAAGGTAATCGGTGCCATTAACAATTTAAAGTCCGCGCTGACAAAAGAAATATCAAACAATAAAAAGCCTGTTATAATTTTAGGCCCGGCTGCCGCACCGCTATCCAGAATTTCCAATAATTACAGATATCATATTATATTAAAATCAAAAGATATTGAATCGATCAGGCAGACTGTTAAATCTGTTAAAAACTCGGTGACTGGCAGGGATGTATATCTGGAGATAGATATTGATCCGTATGATATTTTATAATTCCAATTCCATCTTTTCAGACAGGACTATACGCTTCCCGCATAATTCAAGATAATATATGTCGTCATTATCCTGAAGATTCTGAAGCATATCAAAGCAGGGTGATCTTTTGAATTTTGCGGATATTTCACCGTTCCGGACAAAGCAGTATAAAGCGTTGTTTTTATAATGCAGGCTATCGAGATCGAGCTTTTCTATTTCACCTGAATTAAGCGCTATTAAAATATTTTCACCGCCTTTATTTTTTATTAATCGCCATCCTGTAACAAAAAGAGGCGCATCCTCAACAATAATCGGATAAACAAAACCGCTGTAATTTATTACATATAATCCTTCTCTTGTAATATCAATTGATTTGTTAAAGAAACTGATGAGCTTTTTATTTTTAAATGCAGCACCGTTATGGAACCACCTGCCCTCGGCATCGATCCTTATCTCATCGAGTTCCTCGCCTTCCTGCATCATCTTTTTTATATAATCAGGAATTTCCGGATATTTTCTTCCCATGAATTACACCCGAATCATAGGTTCTGTTAATTTCTGATGTTCTTGCAAAGCGAATCTGTCTGTCATCCCAGCTATATAATCGGAGATTGTCTGTTTTAGACCATCTGTTTTAATTCTTTTATAATGACTGTCTGGAAGCGCATTTGGAAATTCCATATATAAATTGAACAATTCCCTTATCAGCTTCTGCGTCTTAATCCCCATTCTTACAACCTTATAATGCTGGTACAATTTATTATTCAACAACTTTTTAAGTTCATGGCTCGCTTCCTGAATCCCCGGGCTGAATCCGGCTGTTAATTCAGAAGCTTTTCTTATATCCTGATAGTTCTTTATGGAAAGTCTTTTAATATTATTAAGGAAAGTATCTATAAAATCCGTAACTAAAAGATTAATTATTGTCCGGATAATTTTGCTGATTAACAGCTTGTTGTCCCTGGGAATGTTTTTTTCTCCAATGGACGCCCTTGCCATTTCCCAGACGGCAAGCTGTTTAATGTCTTTAATATCCAGAAAGCCGGAGCTGAGTCCGTCGTCAAGATCATGATTATTGTATGCGATTTCGTCCGCGAAATCGATGATCTGCGCTTCAGGCGACGGCCTCTCATCAGGAGCGAACATTTTAATCTCCGGATGATTCTTTGAAGAATGTTTGACGATTCCTTCCCTTGTTTCCCATGTAAGGTTTAACCCGGGAAAATTGTCATATCTTTCTTCCAGCTTTTCCACAACACGCAGGCTCTGCCTGTTATGCTCAAAGCCTCCTTCATCTTTCATTATCTCGTTGAACTCCCTTTCGCCTGAATGGCCGAATGGTGTGTGCCCAAGGTCATGAGCAAGTGCGAGAGCTTCTGCCAAGTCTTCGTTAAGCCGCAAAGCACGCGCTATTGATCTTGTTATCTGAGCCACTTCAATAGTATGCGTCAGTCTTGTTCTGTAATGATCGCCTTCATGATTGATGAAAACCTGTGTCTTATACTCAAGTCTTCTGAAGGCTTTAGAATGAACTATTCTGTCTCTGTCTCTTTGAAATTCTGTCCTGTAAGGATGAGGAAGTTCTTCATAAACCCTGCCTTTTGACCGGGAGGATTTGGCTGCATAGGGCGCTAAAAGCTCTTCTTCCATCTTTTCCAAATATATTCTGTCGGCTTTATACATATTGATATTATTTAATTATAAAAAAAAAGCTGCTATCCAGGTATCCTTAGCAATTAAATAATAATTGCAAATTTATAATAAATTTTACATGGACATAATGTCCATTACTTTTTTAAAAGTGTCTCTTTATCACTCTTTGAGTTAAAATAAATTACAAATAAATGTCTTTATTATGCCGATTTTTTAATATAAATGGCCTTTTCGCCTGATTAATTATATTTTTACTTGATAAACGATAAAATATAAATTAATTTTATATAATGAAGAATATAATTATAAATATTATGCATTTTTTCCCGGCAATGCCGTTTTATAAAAAAGCGGCATGGACCATCCTGATTCTGAGTACATTATCTCTGTGCTATATTATGATATTCGATAACAGCAGAGTATCCACCCTGCCTGTAGGATGGGAAAAAAAATATTATATTACTCCTTATGATTTAAATGTAAAAAACATTAAACTTGACCGAAGAGGAAGCATTATAGCGGTTGTATATGAAGGAGAAAAAAACAAATCTTCGGGTATTTATATTTCACTGTCATTTGACGATGGAGCGAAATTTCTTCAGCCTGTAAAGATTGCTGAAATTTCTTCAAAAACCGACAGCTATCCTGATGTCTCTGTTTCACGCAACGGCCACATAGCAGCAGTCTGGCAGAAGCTTACTGAAGCAGACCCGAACAGCCGTATTTATTATGCCGTATCTGCAGACATGGGCGCGACATGGAACGAACCGGCCCGGTTTAATTCGCCTACGGAAATGGAACTGCTTCCTAAAGCTTTTTACGATGAAAGGAACAGGCTCCATATTTTTTATACTGCTTATAAAGAAAGTGGATTTAATCTCTTTCATGTTGTAAGCGAAGATGAAAAGTCTTTCTCCAGCCCCGAAAGTCTCGTAGAGATTTCAGCAGACTTAAGAGGCGCCTTTTTCCCGGCAATACGTATGGACGGCAATGATATTTACATTGTATGGCAGGGAAAAGAAAAGTCTGGTGAGACAATATCCGATAACTTATACTTTATTAAATCCTCTAATAGCGGAAGAAGCTGGACTTCCAAAAGGTTGATAACAAAAAGCGTTACTAAAGACAGCTCACCTTTTATTAGTTCATATAATAACGACATTTATCTTGTGTATCAAAACAACGAAGCAAAAAACTGGGCAATTAAACTAATAAGAGGTACTGAAAGAGGCAACAACTGGTCAGAGCCGGCCATTGTGTCAACAACAAACGCAGACTGTTATTCCCCCTTGATCGTAAGGTCTGAAGACGGAAATTTATTTGTAATATGGTATGACTTGCGGAATAAAATGCCGGGAATATTCGCAAGAAAGCTCCCGCCTCAAATGCAGAACCCGCCGGCGGAAGTCATGCTCTCCCGCACAGGCGTGTCAGCTAAAAAACCCCTGGCAGTCTCACTCGGCAGGAAAGTGATGGTTTTATGGGAAGAAGCCGGCAGGGTAACTGCAAAAAATACAGATGTGCATGTTGATCCCCCGGTTGTTTATTCGCCTACCCATCCGGAGAATGTCTGGTCAAAGGCTTCAAGAGCAATAATAAAATGGACTCCGCCTGCTGACGAATCCGGTATATCAGGATATGCTGTATTTTTTAAAAGGTCGGAGGACTATAATTTACCGGATATCGATCCTGCAATAGCCAACCTTGAAGGTAATGTAACAGAATACAGAACGCCGGAAATCAGCGACGGCATATCATATTTTTATATAAGGGCTGTTGACGGAGCAGGCAATTACAGCAGAACCATCCGATATAAAATCCAGGTCAGTAAAAATCCTCCGTCTATGCCGATTGTTAAATCTATAACGCACCCTGAAGGTAAAGCTGCTGAATCCGTCAATGCCGCGTTTAACTGGTCAGTGGCTGATGCTGCTGCTCTTAAAGGTTTTTTATACGGTATATCAAAAAATACCATTATAGCTCCGGATAAATTTACCACAGAACGCGAGGCTAAATTCAACAATTTAAGTGAAGGCAGACATTTCTTCAGTTTAAGATCTGTAACTAAAACAAACGTATTAAGCCCGGTTGCCTATTATGAAATAATTGTAGGAAGGGCAGAAAAGCTCGATCCGGAACAATTCAGAAAAATCGCTCAGGGAATCATTGAGGAAAAACCTCAAATAATAAGGCCTGTTAAGCTGAAAATTCCTTTAATTGAAATAA
The DNA here is from genome assembly GCA_016934735.1 of Spirochaetota bacterium. Lineage (GTDB taxonomy): Bacteria > Spirochaetota > UBA4802 > UBA4802 > JAFGDQ01 > JAFGSG01. Next base: position 13,583 of record JAFGSG010000035.1, read on the forward strand.
AATTCCCATTCGATATTACAAAAGACTTTGACAACACTTCGTTTAATGCTGAGATAACAGGCATTAATTTCGATAATAAAGAAATAATCGGGTATTCCTTCTATGTTGGCAAAGAAGAAAAACAGCCTTTAGACAGGATCAATTTAAAAGGCAATATAATAAACATTTCCGGTTTGCAGGGCGGAGAATATTTTTTAAGCGTTAAATGCAGGTATGCTCAGTATAAAAACAGGAAAAAAATATATTTATGGACAGAGCCTGTCATTAGTCAGTTTAAAGTTGCAATTCCCGTACAAGAATCGCCTGTGATAGCCTTTTTAAAAATGATCATCAACAGACTTGCAGTCAGTATTCCTGCTTCAGCAGCCATGATCGTTATCATTCTTTCAGTTATGACTATCGGTTTCGGCGCAAAAGTATCATTTTATTCAAAACTTTTTCGGTTAAAATTAAGCAATGTATTCAGGATTTTTCTCTAATTGCCTTAAATAATTACAAAACAACTAAAGTAGATTCTTTAAAATACCGATTGGTTTATTAGGTCGATACTTACGTTCAAGGAGGAACTGATATGGCCTATGGAGATATCTATGATTAAAGAAAGTCTCATGAACAGGGATGAGCGTGAGATAAAACAGA
>JAFGSG010000004.1 GCA_016934735.1 Spirochaetota bacterium
AAAGGCAATGTATATATAGATTGCAGTTCAAAGTATCTATACATTAAAATCAAAGTATATATAGATTGAATTCAATGTATATATACACTGAATTCAATCTATATATACATTGGTTGCCGATCTATATATTGATTGAATAGAAATGTATATATTGATTGATCAGGCAGGGTATATATACTTTGAAGGTAAAAGTATACATTGATTAAAAGCTGTTATTTTTGTAATTTAACCAAATAATCCGGGTATCCACCTCGGTACTTTTTTCATATACTCTTTATAATCTTTGCCGAACAAGGCAATAAGTTTTTTTTCTTCATGTGATGCTATATAATTATAAAATATGAATATTACAATAATGAATAAGAATGATAAAATTGACAGGGTTGAAACTATCAATCCCAGATAGAGTAAAAGAGCGGAAAGGTATACCGGATGTCTGACCAAACCGAATACGCTTTTTGAAATAACTGCCGGCGGATCGCGTTTTTCACCGAAGACAATGCTTAAACTTGTTTTTGCAAGTAAAAATGAGATTATAAAAAGGATTATACCAATAGGAAGATTGACATAAATGGGGACAGAGCTGAAATATTGCTGCGAAAACTTAATTATAAAAGAATCAAATATCCAGATAAAAATAAAAATAAAAAATAATATCAATTGACCTGCATCGCCAAAAGGATGTTCGCCCGCGAGGTCTTTTCGCCCATAATAGCGGGATGATGCTTTATTTCTATTCATAGTAATTACCTCTCTTATAAATATGAACGATTTAATGATGATTTTATTGCATTTTATGTATTATTTTCATTAGAATTTCAATATTTTTTATACAAATGTAAATAAATTGACACATGAATAAATGTTTTATATTATGCTATTAATTTATTAAAACAAGCCAAAAGTCATTTATTACAAAGGAGATAAGTAGATGAAAAACATAAGTTTAGATTATTCATATACATATCCTTTTATTGATGATAAAAAAATAAATTCATATTTAGACACAGCTTTTAAAGCTATGGACATGCTGTTAAATAGAACCGGCAGGGGTAAAGATAGTTTGGGCTGGCTTGATCTGCCTGAAAAAACCTTGAGTTCGGGTTTGATTGGAGAAATTGAAAAAGTTTCGGATGAAATTTATAATAATGCCGATCTCTTGATATGCACAGGCATAGGAGGCAGTTATTTGGGCGCAAAAGCCGTCACTGATGCGCTTCTTCACCCATTTTACAACAGCCTGCCGAAAAATGAGAGGAAAGGTCCTAAATTAATCTTTGCAGGACAGAATATCAGCGGGATCTGGCTTGAAGCTGTTATAAATGAAATTAACACCAATAAATCTGTTTATGTAAATGTCATTTCAAAATCAGGAACAACAACAGAACCGGGCATTGCTTTCAGACTGATCAAACAGCAGATTGAAAAGAAATACGGCAAAAAAGAGTCTGCAAAAAGAATTATAGCAACAACAGATGCAAATGAAGGTGCACTGAAATCATTATCGGATAAAGAAGGTTACAGGACTTTTGTTATTCCTGATGATGTAGGGGGAAGATATTCGGTTTTAACACCTGTGGGACTGCTGCCTATTTCTTCAGCAGGCATCAGTATAAATGAATTACTTCAGGGTGCAAAAGATGCATCAGAATTCGGTAAAATCAGGAATATTAAAAATAATCCTGGTCTTCTTTATGCATTGTTGAGGAATTTGCTTCTCAAACAGGGATATCATACTGAAATTTTGATAAATTATGAGCCGACGCTTCATTATATAAATGAGTGGTGGAAGCAGCTTTTCGGAGAGAGTGAAGGTAAAAACAATAAGGGTATTTTTCCTGCATCAGTTGATTTCACATCCGACCTTCATTCGATGGGGCAATGGATACAGGAGGGGCAGAGATTTATATTCGGAACAACTCTAAATATCATGGGTGCTGATTCTGATTTAAAAGTTCCGTCTGATGAAGGTTCACCCGACGAGCTTGAATATCTTGCAGGTAAGAGCTATTTTGAAATAAATCAACAGGCATTTAGGGGTACTGTAGTTGCGCATCATGACGGCGGAGTTCCAAATATAATTTTTAATGTTCCGGAATTAAACGAATATTATCTTGGTCAGTTATTATACATATTTGAGGAAGCTTGCGGAATTTCAGGTTATCTGCTGGAAGTAAATCCTTTTGATCAGCCTGGTGTGGAATCATACAAGAAGAACATGTTCGCTCTTTTGAATAAACCCGGTGAACAAAACAAAATAAACAGAAAAAAAATTGATGAAAAAATAAGTAAAATCCCAAAGGATAAAGTTACAGAATAAAGAGGCGAAAAATTGACTAAAAATATTCCTTCAACAATTAAATATTATGTTTTCAGTAAAGATAAGGATTTTCAGCTTGATTCAGGTCTTAAATTCGGGCCTATAACTGTTGCATATGAAACATTCGGGGAATTGAATGAAAATAAGGATAATGCTGTATTGGTCATTCATGCATTGACTGCTAATACACATGTATGTTCACATTATGATAAGGACAGAAAAACCGAAGGCTGGTGGGATAATATAGCAGGTCCGAACAAACCTATTGATACAAAAAAATATTTTGTTATTTGTTCCAATTATTTAGGGGGCTGTTACGGAACAACCGGTCCATCTTCAATTAATCCGGATACAGGAAGACCCTTTGGACTTGATTTTCCGATTATAACAGTCAGGGACATGGTAAAAGTACAAAAAAAGCTGATTGATCATTTGGGCATAAAAAAGTTGAAGCTTGTTCTTGGCGGTTCTCTTGGAGGAATGCAGGTGCTTGAATGGTCAGTTTTATATCCTGACAGTCTTGAAAGAGCCATAGTAATAGCATCTGCTTATAAAACATCTCCTCAAGTCATTGCTTTCGGCGAAGTTGGCAGATATGCAATCATGTCCGATGATAATTTCAATAACGGCAATTATTATAACTCAAAGCTTCCGGAAAAAGGATTGTCAATTGCTCGAATGATTGCCCATATCACATATCTTTCTAAGGAGGCAATGGAATTAAAATTCGGAAGGGATATTAAAGGAGAAATTCTTGAAACAGATAAACTTCACGGAATATTCGGTCCTATGTTCCAGGTTGAAAGTTATTTAAGATATCAGGGGCAAAAGTTCGTACAGAGATTTGATGCCAATACATATATTTATATTACAAAAGCAATGGATATGTATGATTTGACAAAGGATAGGGAGAATATTAGTCATGCTTTATCATCTGTTAAATGTAAAATGCTTGTTGTTTCTTTTACATCAGACTGGCATTTCAGGCCGTCGGAAAGCTGGGAAATAGTAAAGGTGATGATGAATTTAAAAAAAGAGGTTTCCTATGTCAACATTGATTCTGATTACGGACATGACGCTTTTTTAATAAAAAATGATGAAATGGAAAAAATTATTGCAAGCTATTTAAAATTTTAGGGCGGATTATGATCAGATTAAAAAAAACAATACATCAGATAATTGCCGAAGAAATACCCGAAAACTCAACTGTGCTTGACCTCGGCTGCGGCAACGGAGACTTATTGAATTATCTTATAAACAATAAAAATGTCAAGGGACACGGATTGGACATAAATTCCAATGCTATCATCAATTGCATAGAAAAAGGGATCCCTGTTATTCAGATAGATCTTAATAATCTGCCTCTGGATTTTGCCGGCAAAGCTTTCGATGTCGTTATTCTTAATCAGACCATTCAGGAAGTATTGCATCCTGACAAGATAATTCTTGAGATGCTCAGGATTGGTAAAACTGCTATTTTAGGGTTTCCGAATTTTGGCACAATTAATATAAGATTTGGTTTCTTATTAAAAGGTAAAATGCCTGTAACACAGGAACTGCCTTACAGCTGGTATGATACGCCTAACATTCACCTTTTGACAATTAAAGATTTTAAAGATTACTGTCAGAAAAATACCATAAAAATAGAAAAAGAGATTTATCTTGCCAAAAGTAAAAAAAACAGAAACAGCATTGATTATAAAAAGATAAAATTACTGCCCAATATAAGAGCAGAATTAGCGGTATTCAAAATTTTCAAGAAATAGAAAAATTACCTTTCATAAAGTCCTGTCAACAGGGATTTTTCCAGAATA
>JAFGSG010000036.1 GCA_016934735.1 Spirochaetota bacterium
ACAGCGTCAAAATCACTCAATGAGCATGACGAAATTTATATCGAGGTGACTTTTGAGACGGCCTCGCTAAGTTAAGAAACAAGTCTACTGTAAATAAGTATCAACAAAGGATGACAAATGCTAACTCTAATTAAAAATAATAAATTCAACCCGAGAAAAGGCCCGCTGGTTCTGGTTATAATGGATGGCATCGGTATTGGAAAAAAGAATGAAGGGAACGCAAGATTTCTTGCACGTATGCCTAATCTGAACAGGCTGATGGAGACCTGCCCTTTTATGGAACTGAAAGCACATGGCCGCGCTGTCGGGCTTCCGAGCGACGCGGACATGGGCAACTCAGAGGTTGGGCACAACGCGCTGGGGGCAGGCCGTATATTCGATCAGGGCGCAAAGCTTGTATCTAACGCCATTGGCTCCGGCGTCATTTTCAAAACAGACACATGGAAAAAGCTGCTTCAACGTCCGGCAAGCGAAGGAAACGCGCTGCATCTTATTGGACTGCTATCTGACGGGAATGTCCACTCGCATATAGATCATCTTTTTAAGCTGATCGAAGGCGCAGCGAATGACGGCGCCAAAAAAGTTAGACTCCATATCCTTCTTGACGGCAGGGATGTGCCCGAGACTTCGGCGCTTGAATATGTCGACAAGCTGGAAGACTTTCTGAAAAAATTTGATGCAAAAGGGCTTGATTTTAGAATTGCATCCGGTGGCGGCAGAATGGTAACTACAATGGACAGGTATGAGGCCGACTGGGCAATAGTCAAACGCGGATGGGACGCGCATGTTCTCGGAAAAGCAAGACCGTTTGCATCCGCCAGTGAAGCAATCGGGACATTCAGGCGGGAAGAGAAAGGAATAACCGATCAGTACCTGCCATCTTTTACTATCGGTAATGGCAATGAACCTGTCGGACAAATTAAAAATGGAGACTCAGTAATATTTTTTAACTTCCGCGGCGACAGGGCAATGCAGATAAGCAGAGCATTTGAAGAAAAAGACTTTTCTGAATTCGACAGGGAATTTTATCCGGATGTAATATTCGCGGGAATGATGGAGTATGACGGCGATCTGAAAATCCCGAAAAATTATCTTGTTATTCCGCCTGCGATCGAAAGAACCGTCAGCGAATATCTCGCGGATGCAGGGATAAAGCAGTATGCGGTATCGGAAACCCAGAAGTTCGGGCATGTAACCTATTTCTGGAACGGCAACAGAAGCGGTAAGTTTAACGATGATCTCGAGACATACTTCGAAATTAAATCCGACAGGATGGAGTTCGATCAGCGCCCATGGATGAAAGCAGATGAGATCACTGTTAAAGTGATCGAGGTTATAAAAAACAGCGGGTATGAATTTATCCGGCTGAATTTTCCCAATGGCGATATGGTAGGGCACACCGGAAATCTTGAAGCAGCCGTGATAGCTGCAGAAGTTATAGATCTTTGCCTTGGACGCCTTTTGAATGTGGTCACGGATGCAAAAGGATTAATGATAATTACAGCCGATCACGGCAATCTTGACGAAATGTACGAACTGGACAAGAACGGCAATTTTGAAAAAGATAAAAAAACAGGCAAATTTAAAAAAAAGACAGCACATACTCTGAACTCTGTTCCGTTTATAATATTTGATCCTGGGTACGATAAGGAATACAGCATAAATAATAATGTGAGCGATGCAGGAATCGGGAATGTAGCTTCCACTATTTTGAATTTACTCGGATTTGAAAAGCCGGAGGATTATCTGCCCTCGCTTATTCAATTCGCATGAAAATAGCATTTATAAGCTCTGAAGTATATCCTTACGCAAAAACAGGCGGGCTGGCGGACGTCTCGTATTCTATCACAAAAGCGCTTGCCAAAGCCGGGCACGATGTCTGCATTTTTATGCCAGGATATCATTCAATAGATAAAAATAAATTTCATGTAAAACTTGCCATTGCTCCTTTAATCATTGAAGCCGGGACAGAGAAAAATTACGCCGCCATTCTTGAGTCATCTTATATACCAGGCGTAAAAACGTATTTTATAAACTATGAACGATATTTTACGAGAGACGGTCTTTATGGAGAATGCGATACTGAATATAAAGATAACGCAGAACGATTTAATTTTTTTGCAAAAGCTGTAATCCGGAGCTTTAAGAAAATTAATTTTATGCCTGATATTATTCACTGTAACGACTGGCATACAGGCCTCATCCCTCTTTATTTAAAAACGATATATAATAATGATACATTTTTTAAAAAATCAGCGCTGATAATGACAGTGCACAATGCCGGCTATCAGGGAATATTTTCCAAAGACAACCTGCAACCGGATGCTTTTTACAACAGCGCATTTGGCAGAAAAGAGACAGAACATTCAGAAGTGATTAATTTTTTAAAAGAAGGAGTCATTCATTCGGATATTATAACCACGGTAAGTAAAAAATACGCGAACGAAATACAAACGCAGGAGTTCGGCTATGCTATGGCCGATATTTTCAAAAGGATAAAAAAAAATTTATATGCAGTCCCGAATGCGATTGATAACGACAACTGGGATCCGGAAACAGATCATTATTTGACATACAATTTTTCCGCCGATGACATTTCGCAAAAAATGAAATGCAAACTTGAACTGCAAAAAAAAATTGGAATTGCCGCAAATGAATCAATCCCGCTACTCGGAACAATATCAAGGATTACATTTCAAAAAGGAATGGATATTCTGGCAGATACCCTGGAACTGCTTTTCCAGGATGAAAATTTTCAATTTGTAATATCCGGATCAGGCGACAAAAGAATAACACGCAGATACGATTACTTAAAAAAGATGTTCCCTCAATCCGTAGGAATTAATTGGATGTACAGCGAAGAACTGGAACATCTTACTTTAGCAGGTCTGGATATCTTTATTATGCCTTCGAGATACGAGCCGTGCGGCCTGACGCATATGTACAGCCTTAAATACGGAACAGTTCCGATTGTCAGAGCCACCGGCGGCCTTGACGATGTGATTAAAGAATGGAATGAGCGCAAAGGGACCGGCAATGGATTTAAATTTAATAATTTAAACCAGGAAGAGTTATATAATATTTTAAGAAAAGTAATAAAAAAATATAAAGAAAAAGATAAATGGAAACTCATCCGGAAAAACGGCATGAATTTTAACTATTCATGGAATGAGGCTGTAAAGGAATATGAAAAAATATATAAGTTGGTTTTAAAATAATAAAAAACACTTGAAATTATTAAGTAATCTTTGCATATTGTTATTGGAATTGTCTGATACACAGATTGTTTGCTAAAATTTTTTAGCAGGTATTTTCAGTAAAAGAGAGTGGCCCGGCCACTCTCTTTTTGCAAAATGATAATAAATTTATGAATTTTTCAGGGACACAGGATATTATCGAAACAATTATCCGGGACACTGCGGCTGAATTGGGTTATTTAATCTATGAATCTTCAGTTCTTATAAAAGGAGAACTATCTCAACTAATTATAAAAATTGATCATCCGGAAGGGATTTCCCATAATGACTGTGCTGTATTCACCAAGGAAATGACAAAACGACTGGACAGTCAGAATATTTTTCCCAACTACTCCATGGAGATTTCATCACCCGGTCTTTCACGAAAAGTCAGAACCATAGACGAATTTATACGGTTTATCGGCTCACCGGTCAAAGTAATATATGAATCAGAAGGCAAAACCAATGTGGTTAAAGGAATAATAAATAATATTATTGACACAAAAATTGAACTTAAATCAGATAATAATGCAATTATTATTGATTTCGAAAACATTAAAAAAGCAAATCTTGAATATTGAAGGTTGTAAAAAATGAGTAAAAACTTCTTTGAAGCATTGCATCAGATTGCAGTAGACAAAGGAATTGACAGGGAAGCAATTGAAACTATTGTCGAATCAGCAATGCTCTCAGCGTATAAAAAACAATACGGAAGTATTGACAATGTAAAAGTTATATTTAACAGGGACAACAATACTGTATCGCTTATTTCAAGGAGAATGGTTGTAAATAGACCGAGAGACCGGGCAGAAGAGATCTCTTATGAAGCAGCGAAAAAGATAAAACCCGATCTCGAACTCGGGGACGAGATAGATGTTGAAGAAAATCCTCTCGTGTCTTTCGGCAGAATCGCAGCACAAACTGCTAAACAGGTCATAATACAGAAATTAAAAGAAGAGGAGAAAGGTATAGTTTTTAATGAGTATAAAGACAAAGAGGGGCAATTGATCAACGGTTATGTCCAGAGAAAAGTTAAAGACGCATTGTTTGTGGATCTAGGTAAAACCGAAGGCGTGCTGCCCACCAGAGAACAATCCCCTCTTGAGCATTTTAAAACAGGCGAAAGAATAAAAGCAATTGTACTAAGTGTATCAAAAAATTCGAAGGGACCCGCTATTATCTTAAGCAGAGCGCATCCAAAATTTGTTGAAAAATTATTTGAAATGGAAATTCCTGAAATATATGACGGCATTATTAAAATTGTTTCCATTGTAAGAGAAGCCGGATTCAGGACTAAGGTCGCAGTGACGAGCGAAAGAGATGATGTTGATGCTGTTGGCGCATGTGTAGGGATGAAAGGCATCAGGATTCAATCTATTGTCAGGGAACTGGAAGGTGAAAAAATAGATATAATTGATTATTCTCCGGATAAACAGATTATGGCTTCAAATGCTTTAACGCCCGCGCGCACAAAGGAGATTATCAGGACTAAAGACAGCGGTGTAATAGCTATTGTTGAAGACGATCAATTAAAACTGGCTATCGGAAGAGGCGGCCATAATGCAAGATTAGCTTCAAGATTATGCGGTTTTGATATTGATATCAAAACCGAAACTCAGTATCATGAACTCTTAAGCTCAGGCGAGACAAGAACGCTTGTCGACCAGTTGTTTTCCGGAACTCCAACAAACGAAACGCCCCTTGAAGAACTGCCCGGCCTTGATCCCAGAATTATTAAACTTCTTGAGGCAGGCGGAATATTCTCAATCGAAGCTTTAGTGGAAATTTCTTCTGACGAATTGCTTAAGATTGAAGGAATTGGTAAAGTTACAGCACAAAAAATATTGGACATTCTGAGAGATTCAATTGACTTTGAAGAAGAAGAAGAAGAAGAAGAAGAAG
>JAFGSG010000037.1 GCA_016934735.1 Spirochaetota bacterium
ACAGCGTCAAAATCACTCAATGAGCATGACGAAATTTATATCGAGGTGACTTTTGAGACGGCCTCGCTAAGTTAAGAAACAAGTCTAATAATTAAGTAATCACACTGATCTGTATTTTTGAGATGAGTTCTAATAAATTTAAACAGAACAGGCAGAATAATCAGTTTCATTTTTTAATTTTCCAACATATAGATCGGCCTTTTATCATCCATTTCAATTTTTATCAGGCCCTGCTTCAAAATATATTTTAAATGAGCAACCGCTTCTCCTGTGGCGAAATACTGCTGCATTACAGGAAGCGAGTCCCATGAATCGCCTCCGACATTCCATGTCATCCTTGATGCAATTTGATACGCATTCCCGCTTGATTTACGCAATAATTCAATGACCTCCTGAACGCGTTCTCTATGGTGAAGTCTTAGCTGGCCGATCCTTTCTTTACAGTTGCGGAAAATATTGCCATGCCCGGGCAGAACAATTTCGATTTCCAGCTTGTCGATGCTGTCAAGACTCTGCAGGTAGTCTGATAGAGCATCAGTATCGTTAAATCTTCCCTGAATCCCCGGTGTTATGTCTCCAAGCAGATGGTCTCCTGCTATCAGTATTCTTCTCCGGGACTCATATAAACACATATGGCCGGAACTGTGGCCCGGACTTTTTACACAAATAAAACTATATTCATCAATATTTAAAGAGTCTCCGTCAGTTACATAGTTAAACGCCATTGAGCGGCTTTTCATCGGCTCATGTCTTTGTCTGAAAGATAAAACATCTTTCATTTTTTTTTCAGGGAAACCGCTGGCGAAAATAAAATCGATTATCTCTTCTTCCAGTTCTCCTGATTCGATCCTGTGTATGTTTTCAGCTTCCAGCCTGCTGATGTTGATCACTGATCCGTTTTGCATCAGCCGCGGAACAAGCCCTAAATGATCCCTATGGGAATGAGTAATAAAAAAATCGGTTTTATTTAAATCGATATCCAGTTCGGATAAATTTTCGGTCATTATACGCATGCACTCGTCAGTGCCAAGCCCCGGATCAATAATTAAATTCCGTAAATTCGATTTAATGATATAGGAATTAATAAATTGATGGTCGCCGGACGGGAGAGGTATCTTAATTTTGTATAAGTTCGATTCAATTTTTTCTGCCATCAGGTTTAAAAAATATTACATTAGAAGGATAATTATAAGGTCAGGAAATCATTGTTTAATGCTATAACTTGCAGTCTGTGTAAAATTTATTTAGGAGGATATTTTTCCTGGATATGCTTCCTTATCCTTTTTAACAGACTGATCAGCGTTTCCATTTCTTTCTCGTTCAAGCAAGACATAATATGCTTGCTTATCTGACGTCTTTGAAGCATTGTTTCTTCAATATGTTCGATGCCTTTTTTTGTTATGATAATTCTTTTTTCTCTACGGTCATCATTAACCATTTCCCTTTTGACTAAACCGGTTTTTTCAAGATTGTCAACCACTCTGCTGACTGCGCATTTTGAACGGAATACCTTTTTGCTCATGTCTGTAAATCTCATAAATCCGCCATTTTTCGTCAGTATGTTTAATATGCGGAATCCGGCCCTGGTTGATTCGTTTCTCTCCCATTCCCTGTGAAGATAATCTGCGATTACTTCATCGGTTGTGATTATAGCTATGACTGAGGCTATCGGTACTTCTTTTGATATCTTGTTTATCTGTTCCGATAATACTGCTAATTTATTTTCATTTTTGTCCGCAGATGTTTTATTTTTCATTTTTATTTCTGATATATATTTAAATTTTTGTGATAATTAAGCAATAAATATTAGTTATATCTATAATGATTATAGCTTATATTTATTTATAGTGTCAAGAATTTTTTTGTCAAATTTTGTTATAAAGATTTAATTATGACAGATGCAATCGGTTGAAAAATATATTTTATTCAAAAATACCTTCGTTCAGCAGTTCAACATATTCTTCATCAGAGATGCCTAAAAATTGAGTGAACACATATTCATTATGTTCGCCCAGACAGGGAGATGTTTTAACATCGGCCGGACTTTTTGACAATTTAACGGGCGGTACCGGGTGATTGCATTCCCCGATTACCGGATGTGATAATTTGACAAAGCTCTGTCTGGCCTGAAGCTGTCCGTCTTTGTCAACAAGGTCCGACGCATCCTGAACCGGGCCGGACGGTACACCGGCTTCCTGCAGCAGAGTGATCAATTCACTGAGTTCGTAATTAATTGTCCATTGTCCGATAAGCCTCTCCAGTTCGGTTTCGTTCTTTTTTCTTGATGGGAGATCAATGAATTTTTTATCGCCGGTCCATTGCGGTTCCTTCATGGTTTTGCATAAATTTTTCCATTCTTCCTCCGTAAAAACAGCGATAGCACACCAGCGGTCATCGCCTTTGCAGGGAAAAACACCATGCGGAGATGCGTAAGACGAACGGTTTCCCATGCGCGTTTGCTGACGGCCGTTGGTGAAATAATCCAGCACAGCCGGCGAGATAAACTGGAGCATGGTCTCTACCTGTGTTGTATCAATATACTGGCCTTTACCGGTTTTATTTCTATAATCAAGTGCCGAAAGCAGGGCGGCAACAGTGAAAAGCGGCTGTACTACGTCCGCATAAGCAATCCCGGGTGTTACAGGATCGCGGTCGGGCCAGCCTGTCATCAGATAATGGCCGGAAATTGCCGCTCCGGCATTGCCGAATCCACTGAAATTTTTTTTTGGTCCTGTCTGTCCGTAAATACTCGAGCTGGCCATAATAATATCCGGTTTAATTTTTTTTAATTCGTCATATCCGAAGCCGAGCTTGGTAATAACACCGGGTGTGAAACTTTCCATAACTATATCGGATTTCTTAATAATTTTTTTTGCGATATCAACACCTTTCGGATGCCGAATGTTCAATGTGACACTTAACTTGCTTGTGTTTGAGTGGAGGAAAAAGGCGCTCCTATCCGGATCGATTATATTGTCCTTGAAGGGCACGCTCATTCTTCCAATATCGAGATGAGTTGTAGACTCTACCTTGATCACTCGCGCTCCAAAATCAGCCAGATATTTTGTCGCCATCGGTCCGGCGCCTACCCAGCTGAAGTCGCATACTGTAATATCTTCCAAAACATTTTTTTGCGTCATTATTGTTACCTCGTTAAGCTATTGATCTGACAGCATTACATTTTTCGATATTTTTGAAGGCAAAAACATTGAGAAATAACGATACGTCCTTGTATCGCTTAGCAGTTTCCTGTTTTTCGGGAAACTGCTAAATGATCCCGCGTTTTTTCAGGGATGATATTACCTCATCTGTGAAGCCTAATTCATTTTTATAAATTTCTTCATTATGCTCTCCAATAAGCGGAGCGCGGCTTCTTACTCTTATGTTTTCTTCGCTTGATAAGAAAGGAAAAGCCGGATAAGAGATTGTTTCTTTTGAATCTGCTGTATTAATTTTTTCCCAATATTTCCTGGCAATAAGCTGTTCGTCTGCGGCAACATCGCTCAGCTTGTTCAACCTGGCCATCGGGATTCCGCGTTTAATTGCCGCCTGTTCAAGTTCGTCCATCGTAAATCTAACAAGAAATGCGGCGATCAGTTTTTCCCAAACATCCAGTTCTTCCTGTGAGACTTTTGACAGATGCAGATTGTCCCAGTTTATTTGTTTAAGTGCGCCTGCGCTATCGGTTTCTTCCATCCATTTTGTAAATGAATTCATCATTTTTGCTCCAGATGTCCCGCCCGGGATTAAAAAAGTAACGTATCCGTCTTTACATTGCCATAGCTGCTGGCCTTTTGCGGCGGCGCGCGGAAAGCGGTTCCCGGCTCTTTTTATCAATTCACTAAGGAACTCCCACCTGGCTGGCTCCCAATAGTTTCCGCGAACAGCGGCTTCATAAATCGACACATCCACATGCTGACCCTCGCCGTTTTTTGTCAGCCAAAGAACTGCGAGAAGGGTGCCGATCGTTCCGTGAGCGCTGCCAAGACAGTAGGTCTGATCAAGACACATCCTGACCGGAGGCCGGTCAGGATCCCCTGTGATGCTCATGAGTCCGCTCATAGCAAGAATGCCGATGTCGGATATCTTGCGGTCCCTTAAATGGCCGGTCTGGCCGAATGGAGTTATCGATGTCATTATTAATTTCGGATTATGGCTACTTAAATCCAGATAACCTATACCGAGCTTATCCATGTATCCGGGTTCAAGGGATTCAATTATAATGTCTGCCCTGCTGCTGAGTTTTTTAAATATTTCTCTGCCTTCAGGTTTTTCTATATCAAGGGTTATGCCTTTTTTGTTGCAGTTGAAGGCGAACCAATGCAGGCTTTTTTCCGGATCGTTAATATCATTAACAAAAGGGCCGATGCGCCTTGCCGGATCACCTCCCGGTTTTTCAACCTTGATTATTTCAGCTCCAAGATCTCCCAGAAGTTTACCGCATAAAGATCCTTTTTCATCTGTAAGATCCAATACCTTATAATTTGAGAGCACTGCATCCTCCTGTTTAAAATACGATTATATCGAAGATATTTTCTTTTTTTATTGACAATAGTTGCTGGTGCAACTAAATATAGGCTTAGGTTTTTTTTCAAGCTTTTTAATCCATTTATAATTTATTTTTTCAGATAATTAAAGGATGATTTTTTTATAAATCAGTTTGTTGGCAATCGGCTCCATCCAGCGGAGCGGGATAAATCCTGAAAAAACTATCAAAAGCAATGAAAGAATCCTTTTTAAATCTCGATTCTTAAAAGCGAATATTTTATATGAAAAATATGAATAATACGACAGAAGAGAAATATAATACCGGCAGTAATAATGAAGATCTCAAGGGAGTTGTTTTTAACATTCAACGCTACTCAATACATGACGGGCCTGGTATAAGAACAACCATCTTCCTGAAGGGATGCCCTCTGTCATGTCTCTGGTGCCAGAATCCGGAATCCCAGTCGCTTAAGCCCGAAATATTTTATAATGCAGAGAAATGCATAGGGTGCGGCAGGTGCATTGCTGTCTGTCCTGAAAAAGCAATTACTATGCATGATGGCAAAGCTGTAACAGATCGCAGGATTTGTACAGGCTGCGGAGCATGCACGGAAGAATGTCCGGAAGATGCACGGGAACTTGCCGGCAAGTATATGACTGCACGTGAGGTTTTTAATGAAGCAGTAAAAGATGACATATTTTACAAAAGATCCGGAGGCGGAATAACGCTTTCCGGAGGTGATCCCTTTGCACAGTCGGATTTTTCTACCGCGATTCTTAAACTCTGCAGAGAAGCAAAGATACACACTGCCATAGAAACCTGCGGATATGCCTCCTGGAAAATATTGGAAAAAATGCTTATTTATGTCGACCTTTTGCTCTATGATTTAAAACACATGGATTCCGGTAAGCATAAGGAATTAACAGGTGTTCCGAATGATATTATTCTGGATAATGTAAAAAAAATCTGGCATATACTTCATATCCCGCTTTTCATCCGGATACCCGTTATCCCTGGATATAATGATTCCCTCCAGAATATAGAAGCTTCTGCGGATTTTATTGCGAAAGAACTGGATCCGTCCGTTCAGACAAATATTCTACCGTATCACAGGCTCGGGGAATCAAAAATTGTTCAGCTGGAAAGGCCGGAGATTAAACTAGCCGCCAGCCCGCCTGATGAGCACTACATGCTTTATCTTAAAGAAATAATGGAAGCGCGAGGCCTGCAGAATGTAGTTATAGGAGGATAGTATGAGAGTTCCGTTATATTTTCCACTAAGTGTGAATGGCTGTTTATTTATCCATATGTCACAGAGACTTCATAACAGTCTCTGTGACATTTTAAAGAAACAAAAAAGTTAATTTAATAAATTATTTTATTTCAGGATGGTTAATTTTTATGAAAAAAAATGCTGAGGATCTTTTTGCTGAACGTGAAAAACGAGTTAATGATGTTATTGAGCTGAAGGTCCCGGACAGAGTTCCGATAACTGCTTCTTTTGCGTTTTTCCCTGCCCGCTATTGCGGTTATACCTATGCTGATATGATGTACGACCCTGATAAACTCTGGGAAGCGAATCTGAAAACAATTCGGGATTTTGAACCGGATCAGGCTGTAAATCCTTTCGGCTCTACCTTTAAAGGCGCGCTTCTCGATATACTTGACTTTAAACAGCTTCAATGGCCGGGACGTCAGCTCGATGCCAATGTACCTTTTCAATTTGTGGAAGGCGAGTACATGAAAGCAGACGAGTATGATCATTTTCTTTCAGATATGACGGACTTTATGATGCGCCGGTACTGGCCCAGGGTATTCGGTTCGCTGAAAAGTTTTGAGAAGTTTCCTCCATGGAAGAATATGATAACTTACTATATGGGCCTGGGCACGCTTGTTCCTTTTACTGATCCCGAGGTCCAGACAGCTTTTGAGAGCATGAGGAAAGCAGGAGAAGAAATGCTTCGGATATCCGGATATTCAAAGCGATTCAGTGAGAAGCTAAGAGAAGAAGGCTTTCCGCCGCAGTCAGGCGCCGGAGCTCAGGCTCCTTTTGATACGCTTGGCGATTTTTTCCGCGGTACAAAAGGCCTTATGCTCGATATGTACAGGCAGCCGGACAAGGTTATTGCGGCATGTGAGAAGCTTCTGCCGATGATGATTGAGCTTGCTGTTAAGGGAGCAAAATCTTCAGGCGTTCCGCGTGTGGGTATCCCTCTGCATAAAGGCGTTGATGCATTTATGTCAATAGCTCAATTCAAAAAATTCTATTGGCCTACGCTCCGCGAACTTATGCTGGCGCTCATTAAGGAGGGACTTGTTCCTACTCCGTTTTGGGAAGGAGACTGCACATCGCGTCTTGAGATAATAAAAGACCTCCCGGCAGGTAAAGCGATGTACGCATTCGAGGCAACCGATCTTTTTAAAGCTAAGGACATTCTCGGCGATACAATTTCGATTAAAGGCGGCGTGCCTATTTCCGTTCTTGCGGCCGGGACACCGGATGAAGTAAAAGACTTCTGTAAAAAAATAATCGACTATGTAGGCAGAGACGGCGGCTTTCTCCTGAGCCCATCCAGCAATATTGAAGATGCGAAGGTTGAGAACGTACGCGCAATGTTTGATTATGTTAAAGAATATGGCGTATATTAATAGTAACAAGAGAATTGATAATTCAGAGGCTCCAGGAATTTAATCGTTTTGATTTAATTCCTCGCAGCCATTTACGGAGTGGTTATTTATTTTTTGATACCTTGCTGCTTGCGGCGGGTTTATTTATTTGTGTTTTGCGCTTCTGTCATAAAACATACAAATATAGCTAATTGCTTATCATATATGAAAAAAATTGCTTTCCATGAACGAGCCGGGTACAAGTGGTGGGTTCTTCTGACAGTTTCAATCGGAAGTCTTACAGTAGCACTCGACAACAGTATAATTGCTACAGGCCTTCCGATACTGGCAAACGTATTTAAAACTGATTCATCCGTTATCGCATGGGTAAATATTGTCTATTTTATGACCAGCCAGAGTCTCATGCTTACGCTGGGTAAAATTGGCGATGCCAAGGGGCACAAGCGTGTATTTATGGCCGGCCTTGCATTCTACACGCTTGGGTTGATAGCGTGCGCGTTAGCACAAAGCGTTGGCCAGCTAATAGCTTCACGAGCTTTTCAGGGAGTCGGTGCTGCCACCGGATATTCTCTCAGCATGGCAATTGCAGTCGCGGTTTTTCCGGAAAATGAGCGGGGCAAAGCACTCGGTATACTTATGGCTGTTAATTCTATTGGACTGGTAGCAGGACCTGTTATTGGAGGCTTTATCATTGATTTTTTAGGCTGGAGGGCGGTTTTTTATACACGGGCACCGTTCGCACTCGGTGCTCTTCTTATGGCCTGGCTGATAATTAAAGAGCAAAAAATAACCGGGCAGCGTTTTATTCTGGACATAAAAGGGTCAGTAGGCCTTCTGTGTTTTCTTTCATCTTTTTTACTGTTTCTCTGTTTTAGCGGCAAACAGGGCATTACATGGCCTGTACTTTTAATGGCAGGACTTGCGGTTATATTTTTTATTTTCTTCCTGCATTCAGAGAAAAATGCAGAACAGCCGATCATCAAGCTCAGTCTTTTTAAAAATCGCATATTTACAATTGGTACTGTCTGTGCTGTGCTTCAGACCGCGGCAGGTTCTACTATTATATTTCTAATTCCTTTTTATCTTACGGACGGTCTCGGATCTACCAGTTCGATTGTAGGTCTTTATATGGCATTGATAGCAGTGCCTATGCTGGTTCTTTCGCCTATCAGCGGCCGCCTGTCGGATAAAATGGGGTCTAAATTTCTTGCAACATTCGGAATGTTTGTTACAACTGTAGCTCTGATTTTGCTCAGCCGCCTGGGAGCTAATCCTACTTATTTTGCCATAGGAATAGCTATTTTTCTTGCGGGATCCGGGATGTCCATATTTTTACCGCCGAACAACAGTGCTGTAATGGGTGCGGTTCCAAGGGATATGCTGGGTACTGCTTCCGCTGTTGTCACAGCTGCACGTCAGGTAGGAGCTTCCAGTGGTATTGCTGTCACCGGGGCAATATACAGCACTCTTCAGATAAAAAATCTGGATAAATTTTTAAATGACGGCTTTGATCTTTTAGCAGCAAAAAAACTGGCTTCAGTTGCCGGATTCCAGTATACTATTATGGCAGGCGTTGTAATTTGCGCTATTGGAATAGTTATATCGCTTACTCGTGGTCCGCGTAAGTAAAATTTTCCGACGCTGCCGGCAAGGCACAAACAGGCTCCCTGGCTGCGCCTTGCACTAAAGCGTCCGTGCATGTAGCACCGGATATCGCTTTCGGTTTAAACAGTGTATTATGTTTCTAGCCTTGAAATAAAACTGGAAAAAAAGATAATTATTACGGCCTATTGCTGGAAGTAAGTTTTAGGACGTACTCTCACTGAATTAAAAAAGCCCGCAGACATTTAATAGTCCCGCAGGCTTTTAAAACGTATATTTAAAGCTACAAAAAATACTCAATTATTACTTTGCATATATAGAATTTATTTCACAATAAATGTTACATTACCGCTTTCACCATAAATAAGGTAATAGCCGGGAACGCAACGAGCATGGCTACGTGAAAGAAATCGGCTATAAGGAACGGGATAATGCCTCTCCATACTGTCGACATTTCAATACCCATTTCCTTAACAATTCCGGCAATGACAAAGGTGTTCATTCCAATAGGCGGGCTTATCATGCCTATTTCAGCCATCCTTACGAAAACAATGCCGAACCATATCGGATCGAATCCCAATCCGACTATCATGGGGAAAAAAATGGGCACTGTCAGCACAGTCATTGCGGCAACATCAAGGATGCATCCTAAAAAGAAGTAAAGCACAAGTACCACGATAAGAACAATCATCGGAGAAAGGTTCATGGCAATAATTATATCGGACAGAACGTAAGGTATTGTCGACGCTGCAACAAAATAATTGAATACCATGGCTCCTATAAGTATTCCGTAAATCATGCCCGTTGTTTTCATTGTGGCCATTATGGCGTTTTTAAAACCTTCCCATGTTAATCTTCTTCTAATAAGGCACAGAATTATTGCGCCGAATGCTCCAACAGCCCCGGCTTCAGTGGGAGTAAACCAGCCTACTATTAGCCCTCCGAGCACGAAAAAAATGAGAAGAAGCATTTCCCAGCAGGAGCTGAGCGCTTTTACCCGCTCTTTAACGGGCACTTTTTCGGAACGCGGGCCCATTTCCGGTTTCCACCAGCATATAATTGCAATGGTAACCATATAAAATAATGCTTCAAGTATGCCTGGAATAACCCCTGCCGCGAAAAGTTTTCCGATTGATGTTTCGGTAATGATCCCGTAAATGATTAGAGCTCCGCTTGGTGGTATCAGCACGCCCATTGTGCCGCCTGCCGCTACGGCGCCGGTTGCAAGCCTGTCATCGTATTTCAGCTTTCTCATTTCTGGTATTGATATAAGTCCCATAGTACTCGCAGTGGCTATGCTGGAAGCGGATACTGCGGCAAATACGGCAGAAGCACCGACCGCAGCCATTGCGACCCCTCCTCTTTTGTATCCCAGCCATTTGTTGGCTACGTTGAACAGGTCGCGGCCGAGTCCGCCGGAAAATATTACCTGCGCCATAAGCAGGAACAGAGGCAGCACAGCCAGGTTGTATTCACTGACTGTCTGAAAAGGCACAAGAGCTATTTTAGTGAATGCAGCCCCGCTGGACACAAGAAATCCGAATCCTACAAAGCCTATCAGGAGCATACCTGCGCCTATCGGAAGCCCAAGGGCCAGCCACACAAAAAGAATTATAAAACCGATTATTCCAATTTCTACAGGACTCATTTTTTAA
>JAFGSG010000038.1 GCA_016934735.1 Spirochaetota bacterium
ACTAAGCCGAGAAAATCCTTTGGATGGATATCCTCTGAGCAATTATTTTTAAATGATATTGTTGCACTTGATACTTGAATTCAGATTGCTAAATGTTAATTTCGGGAAAAAATAGATTGACTATTCACGATTAAAATCATATATTATCAATTAGTAAAAACGGAAATGATTTTCATTATCATTAATAATAAACAAATATTCCTATTGATAGAGTTTAACGATGAATAGGAATAAGATGGACAATTATTTGAGAGTTGTTATTATAAAAATAATATTGTTGCAAATATCTATAGAAACTAATTTAAGGAGGACTTTTCTAAATGAAAATATGTATAACATCAAACGGCAATACTCTTGAGTCTCAGGTAGATCCTAGATTCGGGAGGTGTGCTTATTTTATAATTGCTGATCCGGATACTATGGCTTTCGAAGCTATAGATAACATGAATAGCGGGGCGTCTGGAGGAGCAGGAACAAGGTCTGGCCAGCTTATATCGGGAAAAGGTGTAAAAACGGTACTGACCGGAAATGTCGGCCCGAATGCTTTTCAAACTCTGCAAGCTGCGGGTATTGAGATTATGACCGGTGTTTCGGGTATAGTCAAGGATGTCATTATAAAGTATAAGCAAGGTGAATATAAGTCGATCGGTTCAGCGACTGTGGATTCACATTCCGGATTAAAATAGCAGGAGGAAATAATATGCCTAGAGGAGACGGAACGGGCCCTATGGGCGGCGGCGGTCCCGGGTCTGGCAGAGGAGGTGGCCGGGGCCAGGGCATGGGAAGGAATCAGGGAGATCGCCCGGGATCAGGGCCGGCTGGAGATTGCGTATGCCCTTCCTGCGGGAAGAGAGTGGCTCATCAACAGGGACTTCCATGTTATGACATGATCTGTCCGGTGTGCGGCACAAAAATGACGAGAGAGTAATTAAGCAAATGAAAAATGATCCATTAACACCTTATGGCAATAAACCCATGGTCACTCCGATTGTTTCGGCAGTCAATTATCAATATACTTCATTTGAAGTTTTGCGCCAGATCACAGATGGAGAGATAGACGGTTACACATATCATCGGGATGATAATCCTACGGTGCGCACAGTGGAAAGAAAGATCGCGGCTCTCGAAGAAGCTGAGGACTGCGTGATATGCACAACAGGAATGGCTGCAGCCACAATGGCCTTTCTGACTTTTCTAAAGCAGGGCGATCATCTTATCACCTTTCATGATATTTACGGCGGAAATTATAAAGTATCTCTGATCCTTGAAAAGTTCGGTGTTGAAATAACATGGCTGGATGCGCTTGATTATGAAAAAGTAGAGGATAATATAAAAGAAAATACAAGAATGATTTTTTGTGAAAGCCCGAGCAATCCTCTTGTGAAGACAATCGATATCGAATATTTAAGCAAACTTGCGAAGCGTAATAAGATTATGCTTGTAGTGGATAATACGTTTGCAACTCCATATCATCAGAATCCGTTTAAGCTGGGTGCTGATCTTGTTATTCACAGCGCGACAAAGGCACTCGGAGGCCATAATGATCTGATGGCCGGAGCAATAGCCTGCTCCACAAAAGAATATTACGACAAGCTCTGGTTCACGAGGCAGGCTATCGGGACAACGCTGGACGCCTTCTCCGCTTCGCTTCTGGAAAGAGGTTTGAAGACTTTTGATATCCGTGCACGGAAAATGTCTGAAAACGCATTAAAGATAGCGGATTTTTTAGATGGCCATCCAAAGATAACAAAAGTATATTACCCCGGGCTGAAAACTGATCCCGGATATAAAATTGCGGTAAAACAGATGAGAAACGGCTTTGGGGGCATGCTCGCTTTTGACGTGGGTGACACGCAGGAGCACGCGAAAAAATTTGTAGAGAACCTCAAGAAAATTATTCACGCGGTCAGTCTCGGATGCACTGAAACCCTGGTTTGCCTGCCTGTCCTTACGACTATGCTTTATATGCCGCTGGAACGAAGAACAACTTTTGGAGTAAAATTAAATACGGTTCGGATGTCCGCTGGGATAGAAAATATTGAAATTCTTTTAGATGATCTGAAACAGTCGTTAGATAAATTATAGAGAATTATACTTACTATATTATTTTATTTTTTATAGTAAATAGTGTTGTTGCAGCATTATTTTTTGAAGATTATAACATGGGAAAATACAAGCAGATAAGAGAGGCCATGAACATATTCGATTTAGATGAATATGAGACAATAGCTGATATAAAAAGAAAAATTAATAGTCTTATAAAAAAATGGCATCCTGATAAATGTACTGAGAAGAAAAAAGAAGATCTATATACAGCAAAGTCAATTTCTTTAATAGAAGCGAAAAAAATAATAATGGACTATTGTGAGAATTATAAAATTTCATTCAAACAAAATGAAATTGATAAATATGAAAAGCCCGAAGAATTCTGGGAACGCCGGTTTGGGAAAGACACCCATTGGGGGAATACCGTTAAACCGGATAAATAAAATAAAGCAGGATAATCATTAATGCCGACATACGAATACAAATGTGAAAGCTGCCGACAAGAAACGCCGTGCGATAATCCTTCATGCAATGAATAATTAAAAAAGTTAAATTTTACGATTCAACACAGCGCAATCTCCGCAGTTTAATAACGACATTGACTTCTTTTCCTTCGTCAATAGATAGTTCCCTGAACGCGCTTACAGGCAGTTCAGCGAGCAAGTTGCGGTTCCCTACTGCAACCTTTACCATTACGGATGAATTCTGCTCGGTAATCTTCCGTACGATTCCTTTATACCTGTTAAAAGCAGGGCCTGGGGGTACTGTATCGGATATATAAATATCATCAGGAGGAATAGCGATCTTTCTGATATTATTACCTTCATACGGGAAAACCATTTTCATGCCGCCGGAGGCCAGTTCCACCAGGCCGGGGTATAATTCCCGGCAGTGGGAACATTCCAGAATATTCGGCATACCCATAAATTCAGATACGCATTCGTTGCACGGATTAAAAAAGAATTCCTTAACGGATGAAACCTGTTCAAGTTGGCCGCCTGACATCAGGGCAATCCTGTCCGCGATCTCTTCAGCTTCCCTGAGATCATGCGTCACATAAACCGCTGTTACCTTCAGTTTTTTAAGCACATCCGTCAATTCGCTGCGCAGATATTTGGCTGTCTGATGATCAAGGCTTGAAGTAGGCTCGTCAAGAAGAAGAACGCGCGGCGACGGCGCTAGGGACCGGGCAAGCGCAACCCTCTTTTGTTCGCCGCCTGAAAGCATGTGAGGATAACGCGCCGAAAGATGTTTTATGCGCATCATATCCATAAGCATGGAAACCCGTTCAAGAACCTCGGATTTTTCTGTTCCTGACGCCCGCAGGCCGTAGGAGATGTTATCTTCGACCGTAAGATGCGGGAAAAGGGCAAGACCCTGGAATAAGTATCCCACGCCTCTTTTCCCGGGAGAAACCCTGTCAACGCGGACATTGTCAATATACACGCTACCCTTGTAATCCGTAACCCCGGCTATGACATTAAGCAGCGTTGTTTTCCCTGCACCGGTAGTTCCCACTATAACAAGAATTTCTTTATCTTTTATAACGAGGTTTAAACCGCTGCAAATATGTTTGCTGATATTGACAAGTTTTATTTCAGGCATGAGAAGTCCATTTTTCAGTTAAAAATTTTTCAGCAGCAGCAAATGTCCTTTCGAAAATAAGACACATAATTGAAAGTACGATGAGGCAGACCATTATTATATCCACCCTGACAAGGCTTTCTGCCTGCATAAGCAGTGCGCCGATGCCTGTCGGTATTGCCACCATTTCAGCAGCCACAAGAACGCGCCAGGACATGCCTGCCTCAAGC
>JAFGSG010000039.1 GCA_016934735.1 Spirochaetota bacterium
CGCTGAAGATTCTGATGGAGATGAAATAACAGAAACCTTTTACGTAGTATATGATGATGGTTTTAACTGGGGATTTAAATCCGGCCCAAATATTCTTTTTATTTATAATAATAGAGATGAAGAGATTAAACAATTAATGGGGAAATTGTGCTATGAGGCATATTATGGCACTCCGGAAGAAGAAAGTTTGATATTAAAAAATTTTCCTAAAGAAACCGATATCATTGATGCCTTTAAACTTGAAAAAGTGACTTTACAGGCAAGTCAGTCACAAAAGACTGAATCCGGTACAGGCACAAAATAAAAAGGAAAATGTTTTATAGTTTGGTTTTTCTTGAGTTATAATTATTAAATAATCAGCGGATATTTTTTAATTTTTCATAAAATGAATAATCCATTCCACTTTGACTGCCAAGCATGATATGCGGCTTGGCAGTTGGTCCGTGAAAATCTGAACCTGCGGTAACAAGAAGCTTGTTCTTTTCTGCATATTTTAAATAATATTTTATATCTTTCGGCTTATGATAAGTCGAAACAGCTTCTATTCCCATTATTCCCATTTCTTTAAGAACATCCAGATGCTTTTTTTTCTCCAGCATAATAGGATGCGCAATAACCGGTATACCGCCGGATATTTTTATTACTTCAATCCCTTCCTGAGATGAGATCGATTGAAACGGTACATAGGCCATTCCGTTTTTTGTAAAATAGTCCTTATAAAAGTGATATAATTTTCTGCCCTTTTTGTCTCCATAAAGGTATACATGCAATCGCTGGTCGTTTAAATTCGCTTTGTTGGTGAAGAGTTCATTCATTATTGAAACCGCGGTTGAAGGCCTTTTTCCTGTCATTTGCCGGATTTTATTTTCGTCCAGTGAAAAATTTAATTTTTTAAGCGCTTCTATTCGCTGTTTTTCAATTTCTTTCCTGTACCCGGCGATCTTTTCGAGACAATTTAAAAGATCTCTGCTGGTGCTGTTTACATAGTAGCCTAGGATATGCTGTTGCGAATTATCAAGAGGAAAGACAGTAGTAAGTTCAACACCGGGAACATATTCTATTGAATAATTTTTCGTAATAGTATCTGCCTGACCGATCGACTCAATTGAGTCATGATCAGTAATTGATATAGCTGATATTGATGATTTTTGAGCAAGATTGAATATTTTATTAACAGAAAAGTCAGCATCTTCACTGAAGTTTGAATGGATATGCAGATCAATTTTTTTATTCATAATGGTTTTACTTTTTAATAATTTTAATAGATAAAGATTAATATATTACCCATAATCACGATTGTAATGTAATAGGCTTAATGCTCAACAATAATTATTATTTGGCAGATAAATTATATGTCGAACTTGCACTATATGATTAGTAAATGCAATTCACAAAATAGTAAAAATGCCGGGTTGATTTATTTCCAGTTTTTAAGTGTATGAATTATTTGCAAATCATTTTTTTGAGGCAGGAAATCCAATGGATCCATGGGGATGTCTTTACATCTTAATTCAAAATGCAGGTGATTCCCGGTTGAGTTTCCGGTGCTTCCGGAAAGTGCGATAATCTGTCCTTTTTTAACAAAATCCCCTTTTTTAACCAGATTAGCATAGTTATGTGCATATCTGGTAGTAAAATTATTTCTATGTTCAATAGTTACTATTCTGCCGTAACCGTCAGCATATCCGCTGAAAATAATCAGCCCCTCCATAGCGGCAAGTATCGGTTTTTGCGCTGATATTGGCAAATCAAGTCCTGGATGAAATTTGCCGTTTCTGAAACCGAGAACAGAGGTTGTTCTGAAAACATTTTCAATGGGCCATGAAAATTCTTCTTCTCTGCTTATTATTTTAGTTCTTCGGATATTTTTTTCCTCTAATTCTTTAAGGTAATCTTCGGAAAAGGGAATAAAGTAATAGTTTTTGATAAAATTGCGGTTTATATTGTTGATACTGTATATATCATCAACGCTGGTTAAATATTTTTTTGATAATGAATTAATCGAATTTGCGGACTCTATCTGAATCCATTTTCCTAATTTTCCTTTATATCCCTGTATCTCTTCATTATCAAAATAGATTATTTGTTCAGCTCGTGCGCTTAAATAAAACAGCAGGATAATTAAAATAGTATATATTTTTTTCATTAGTGCGTATTATTGAATATGTCTGATTGCCACTAACTCCCGCCATCCGGGCGGGATAAATTCCTAAAGAAACTCAATCCGAGATAAAGCAATGTTGAAATTGAGTTTCTCATACGTCACCTACTCCGCCGCAGGCGGGCAAGCTCAATGAAAAAAACTATAATGGCAATAAAATAATATTTAAATATCAACTTTTTGAATAAGGATGAAATTTGTTAAATGAAAAATGTATTTTTTAGGACAGCTTTATATATATTTTAAGTTAGTATCTCAGTTGGATTTTAATTTTGTCAAGATAAATTTAATTAATTGCTGAATTGTGTTTCTATTCAATTATTTTTTTAATGAGATCGAGAGAGTAGTTATTTTTTATATGGCCTCTGCCGAGACAGTAATTATCTCTTGTAATAATATTTGATCTATAGGCAGTAGAAAATACCCTCCTGTAACCTGAAAATCTGCAATAGTCAATTAATTTTAAATTATAGCGGCCATAAGGGAACGCAAAATATTCCACTGTTTTATTCATATAGAGTTCTATAATCCTTTTAGATAAATATATCTCTTGGAACAGTTTTTTTTGTACAATTTCTAATTTTCCTGAGGATAATTCCTCAAGATCCGCATGGCTCATTGAGTGGCATTCTACCTGAATACCGGATTTTTCCATCTTTCGCAACTTTGACCATGTAATATTATGATTCGCTTTTGAATAAACATTATCCGTATAAACAAATAATGTTATCGGGTACCCGAATTCTTTTACCATGGGCAGCAGTTTTGTGTACATCGAGAAAAATCCGTCATCAAATGAAATAACGATTACTTTTTCGTGGAAGGGAGCCGGGTTTTCAAGACTTTTAATTAGTTCAGATAATTTTATTACTTTAATATTATTATCTTTTAAAAATTGGAAATGAATTCTCAAAGTCTCTTTTGAAAGAGAGTATATGCCTTTTCCATCAATATCGTGATACAACAGAATTGGAACGGATGAAAATCTTGATTCAGATTCTTTTTCTTTTACTTCCCATCGGACTTCCTGGCCTATTACGGATTCAGCTTCATTTTTATTTAAATCAAGCAATGAATATGAGCCAAGGGCGATTAATAAAAGAAGAGTAGAAATTGTGATTGCGATATACACTTTCATGAATTAATTATCGTTATATTTTATATCAAATTGGCTAACTTTTTAATAATCCTGCTGTATGATTATGGTTCTATGAGTATAAATTATAAAAGTAAGCCGGATTCGATAGAGGATATTTTATTTAATAATAGTCAGTTGGGCTGAGGCCACATAACTCTTCCGGGTATACCTCTTTCCAGCAACTTTATTTTTTTTATGGATGGAATGTTTTCACTAATTGTTTTCTCCAGTGCTTCTTTAAATGCCGCGTCGGAATCAGCAATATTTTTTTTTGTGTTTGCAGTCAGGGAGGGAACAAAGTCGATTATGCACATATCCTGCGAAAACCATATTTTTCTATTAAATAAAGTTATCGGTACTGCTATGGAAGTATTCTCAAAAATCGACCCTTTGATAACTAGATCTATAAGTATTTTCGCATACCCTTTTTTATCATCCGGAACTGATATTTCTCTGGTTTCTTTTAATATGGTTTTACCGTCGATATCTGGAAGATAAACATTTATAAGTTTTTTATCCTCTAATAATGGGAAAGACGGAAAAATATTAAATGGATTTCGAGCAGAAATATAACAAAACAGTAGATAATCAAACAAAAATAGAGAAGCTAATGAGATCATTAAAAAACGATTTCTTTCAGATACATTTGATTTAATTATATAAAAAAAATTTTTAATTTTGTATTTTATTGTACTGTAATGTTCTTTAAGTTTAGTATTTTCCATATTTCTATTTAATAAATTATTTATAACCAGCATAGATTAAACAATATATTCTAAACATCATTTGAAACACTAAACAATAAATTTTTTAAAAATGTCATCTACTTTTTAGTATTTTTATTATATTCTTTAATAAATTCTATAATACCATCCCCAATACCGCAGGCAATTTTTTTTTGATAATTGGCTTGTGTTAATTTTTTAACTTCCTTTGTGTTGGAAATATATCCGACTTCGACAAGAACAGCCGGCATCAGTGAGTCTCTCAGAACAAAGAAATCAGCTTTTTTAACACCTTTAGAAATCGATTCCGGGATACTTTTTTGTAAATATTTTTGAATATAATTTGCCAGACCTGCACTTTCTTTCTGGATTTGTGTGGTGAGCATAATTGCTTCTACATGCTCTACATCATTATATTTTTTTCTTCCTGAATTTTCCTCGAAGATAATAACATTGTTTTCCATAGCCGCAACAGCTCTTGCCTCCTCGTTAGAAGGATTTTGCGATAAAAAATATGTCTCAAATCCTGAAATGCTGTGAAGTATTGAAGCATTTACGTGAATGCTTATAAAAAGTCCATTCTCATTTTTTTTAAGCATTTTATTGGCGATTTCTGTCCTTTTGGAAAGATCAACAAACCTGTCACTTTTCCTGGTCGATTGTATTTTCATCTTTTTTAATTTATTTTTTAGATATCGTTCAAGATGATATGCTATTTTTATAGTAATATGTTTTTCCTGTATTCCTCCTTTTCCTATCGCTCCGGGGTCTTTCCCGCCATGACCAGGATCAATAATAATAAAGCTGATTTTGTCTGTGCCGGAAATTGGAATGTCTTCTTTGATGTATTCCCTATTTTTTTTTATTACGGACTCCTGAGATGAAATTGTCTTATTTTCGGATTTATGTGATATATATACCCTGCTTTGTTTTTCAGAATAAGTATAATAAGGATAAAACTCATTAATTATTTTTTCAAAGAACTTTAAAGGGAGCAGTATTTCACCCTCTTTTCGGATCGCAGGATAATGAGTTTTTATCAGTTTGTTGTTTATCAGCATTACTGACAGGTCTATCTGATATACGGCGATTGCACCTTTATAGAATAGCTTTCCTTTGCCTGTTATAATATCGAAAGAATTCTGCATATCGAATGTGCTTGTTAAGTCATACATTGAAATATATTGTTTATTGTTAAGTTCGATTGTCCTTATGCTTTTTTCTGCTTCAGGGGAAAATGAAAGCAGTATCGGAATCAATAGAAAACATAAAAATATTTTATGATTACGTGTCAATAGAATACCTTATTAACAATTTATATTGGTGGTTTATTTTTACAATCTGATTTATAATTCTTTATAAAGTTTGTTCATTAAATTGTAATTAAATCTTAGTTGACTGTGTATAACTTTTTTTTAAATATACCATCAGTTTATTATTTTCAATAGTATTGACTGCATACGCAAGAGCATAATAATCACCGAGGCTAATATGTTCAGAATCAATATAGAAAAATTAATTAATAGCACAACGATTATCATTTTTTTGTTCCTCTTAATATTTGCCGCATGTGACAACAAGGACGATGATGATCAAAAAGCTATAGTTGATAAGAACATAGGAATAGTAATCATTGATAAAGCAATACTAAGAATTGATCCTATGTTATATTCTTCGGTTATTAGTTATAGAAATAAAGGTGAAATAGCATTGATATTAGGTAAATCAAAAGAAAAATTGAGATTGGGCAATGAAGAATTTTATTGGTATTATGTCCGTTTTTCAGGAGAGTTTACCGGATGGATATACGGCGGCAATTTAAAAATTTTTCCTGCAGATAAAACCCGTGAAATTGAAAAATATTTATCAGGTATTCGGGCAGTTGAACTCGGAAAATTCAGGAAAAAGATAACCGGGACATGGGGAAGTGCGGATAATGTCGGATCAGTTAAGCAAAGACTGGAATTATTTGAAGATGGTAAATACAGGTCGTATCGTTCTGAGTCAAATACGATCGAAGGTGAATACAGCATAAATTTTAAAGAAAAGGAAATTATTTTTAAAAATGGAACTTATTTTGGAAATAAAATTATTTATTTCCCTCTAAGCAGCGGTAATTATTTAAAAAAGTCGGCAAATGATTCCGGGATTAAATTTATTAAAATTTCATCAAAGATTTATAGTGCTGAAGATGAGAAAAAAAAAGATGACAAGCCCGGAGCGTAAATGAGCAAAAAAATAAGAATAAATAAATATTTAACGTTATGCGGTCTTGGTTCCAGAAGGAAA
The DNA here is from genome assembly GCA_016934735.1 of Spirochaetota bacterium. Lineage (GTDB taxonomy): Bacteria > Spirochaetota > UBA4802 > UBA4802 > JAFGDQ01 > JAFGSG01. The sequence goes on from JAFGSG010000039.1 coordinate 6,314, forward strand.
GTTGAAGAATATATCCGGAATAATAAAATAAAAGTAAACGGGGAGTTAATTAAATCATTATCCTATATTGTCGATGCGGATAACGATAAATTAGAATTTAACAATAAAACATTAAGCTGTATTGAAAAAAAGTATTTTATTATATTAAATAAACCGAAGGGCTACATTACTTCACTAAAAGATGAGCATGAAAGACCCACGGTAATGGATCTGATACCAGACAGATTTAAAAAAGCCATGATAAACCCTGTTGGCAGGCTGGATAAGGATTCCGAGGGCCTGCTGCTGTTTACAAATGACGGAGAGACAGCCTACAGATTAACCCACCCTAAATTCAAAATAAAAAAAGAATATATTGTTGAACTGAATGATCCTCTTAAAGAAGAAGATAAAATTAAAATAGAAAAGGGCGTATTTATTTATGGGGAGAGGACGAATCCTGCTATGTTAGCTTGCATAGATAGTTCAAAAAAAATTATAAAAATGACCATATCTGAAGGTAAAAAAAGACATATTCGTTTAACGTTTGATATTTTCTCCTATAAAGTAAAAAAATTAAAAAGAGTCGCTTTCGGCCCGATCAGATTAAAAAATTTATATTCAGGTTCATATCGATTATTAAGGGAGGATGAAATCAAAAAACTTCGCAGAGCAGTTGATCTCTAAAATATTAATCTAATAGTATCTTTGTTTTTTGTCGAAAAATAATAGGAATAGCTTTTACAAAATTAACCGTTAATTCGACAAAAAACAGGAAACTATGCAGAACGTAGATTTTTATTCAGGGAAAATTGTCAGGAATTTTCCTCCGCAGTTCAATAGAGAAGATCCGGAATATTTCGCTAAACTGGCCAAGATAAACTTAAAAGAAGAACATAAGACCATGAGAAAAGCCAGCCGGATATTATCATTGATAATAGCCTTATGTATTATTTCGTTTACAGCAGGTCTTGCCGTGGGAATTAAATTTGCTTCAGGGTCAAACAAAGAGATTGTGGATGAGCAGACAAGAGTAGCTGTAACCAATATCGGACAGAAAGTAACGAATCTGATAAAAGAAAATCCGGTTGCAAAGTCCGGTACCCCGAAAAATGAAAAAAGATTATTTGCAAAAGAAGATTTCCCCTATATCATCAGAGTAGGAGGACAGTTTAACAAGGCTGACTCACAGAAAATAGCCGGCATTGTAAGCGGGCAGGGCCATACAGTTATTTTATCAAAGGATGGTACTGGTTTCAATGTATTTGTCGGTCCATACAGAAATCAGGAAGAAGCACAGGCGAATCTTATGAAAGTTAAAACATATTCCCTCAATAATAGCGCAGTAATAATTAAAAGATAATTTTTATATTTATAATCAAAGCTGTAATTTCAAGGAATATTAAGACAAAAAATTTCAGATTGTCACAAGATTTTTCCCTCTCGCCGAAAAGATATTTATGTTTGTATAAAAATAATTTCTATCTGCCAAGAATTATTTTAACCGATTAGAAGGAATTCCCAAACACAATGTAATTATTAAAACGTGCATAATTTATTTCACTTCCATTGCTTTATTAAGAAAATATATTGCAAAAAACTTCCTTAATTTTAAAATCTGTCAATTTTTAATAAAATTTAAGTGTACATCATAAAATCCTTATCTGATTATATAAGTTAACATAATCCGACTCTGGATATATCATATAAGATAATTAATTATGAAATACATTATCGGTAAACCCGTACCTTCGGAAATTGAAATTATTCAGTCAATATTAAAACCTTATGTTGATGATGGAGTAATTTTAGAAAGGTCAAGAGAAGATATCGAAAACAATATTAATAAATTTTTTATTGCCAAAATTAAAAATAATATTGCAGGAGTAATATCCTATTATAATTATAGTGACAAACTTATTGAAATAAGGTCATTGGCTGTAAAAAAGGAATATTTTAAGAAGGGTATCGGTGCTGCGCTGGTTAAGGCTGCAGTAGAAATATTATTAAATAATTATAATAATGTAAAAATATTTGCTCTTACCTATCATCCGGACTTTTTTAAAAAATGCGGCTTTGTTGAGGTTTTAAAAGATACTTTACCGGAGAAAATTTGGAAGGATTGCCGGAATTGCGCACATCAGTTTGAATGTGGAGAAACCTCATTAATATATTCAAAACAGTAAATATTTTACATAGTTACAGCTTTTTTAATGATATTCCCTGATTCGATGTGTCTAAAGCGATAGGATTTTTGCCGCTATGAGAAATACGCCTGATAAAAGATATTTTGACAGATTAAAAACAAACAGTTTTTCCATAGATTATAAAATAATTAATACCAATGGGATTAATAAAGCTGATGTTATCAATATAAGCGCCGGAGGCATATGCTTTCTTCGTACATCTATACTTGAAAAAGGAGATATTATACAGATTAAATTTCCTTTTCATGCAAGGAAAGTCATACTCACTGGAGAGATAATCAGAATTGAGGGGAGAGAAGTAGCAGTTAAATTCCTGGATGAGGAACGTCAAATAGATAGATTTGTTGAAAATTTTAATATTGAATTTTTAGGAGTGAAAACGAAGAGTAAAAAAAATATTGATAAGACAGATTTAAATCGCGAAGAGGATGTGAAAAGCATCAGGGCTTACGGTAAATTTTTTAATGATACTGAAAAGGATTAAATAGTATTAAGTTCATGCATTTTTATAAATATCATGCTTTAGGAAATGATTATATTGTACTCGATCCGCAAAAGGTTAATATTGATATCAATAGAGAGAATATTAAATTAATATGCCATCGGAATTTCGGGGTGGGTTCCGACGGGATACTTTACGGCCCTTCATTCACCGGAGAGAAAATAAATTTACGTATATTTAATCCTGACGGCAGTGAAGCCGAAAAGAGCGGCAATGGGATTAGAATATTTTCTAAATATTTAATAGATGCAGGATATGTAACCCGGAAAAATTTTTATGTGAACACAATAGTTGGGGAGGTCGATGTCGAAGTTTTGGAATATGAGCCTGTTTTAATAAAAATCGATATGGGCGCTGTAACTTTTATAAGTTCTGATATACCTGTTACCGGTAAAGAACGCGAAGTAATTAATGAAACCCTGGAAATAAAAGGGATTCCATATAAAATAACCTGTCTTTCCATAGGAAATCCCCATTGTGTTATTCCTCTTGAAGAAATATCCGGAAAGAAAGCTAAAGAGATAGGTCCTATTATTGAAAACAACAGTCTCTTCCCAAATAGAATTAATGTTCAGTTGTTGAAGATAATTGACAGGAAAAATATTAACATTGAGATATGGGAAAGAGGCGCTGGTTACACTCTTGCTTCGGGCAGTTCGAGTTGCGCTGCCGCAAGCGCAGCCCATAAATTGGGAATGGTTGACAGAAATATCCGTGTAAATATGCCGGGAGGTTTTTTAGATATAGAGATTGAAGAAAACGGTCATGTACAGATGATAGGCCCGGTTTCATATGTCGCGGAAGGAAATTTTTCCTATGAAATGCTGGCAAAACTTAAAGCTATCTAAACAACACTCTTACTTATATTAATATTTTACTTTAAGCGGATATTTTTAGCACACATTAAAGTGAGTTTGTCAAAAGATAGATGGTCAAATAATTGTTCAATGAATATTTCTTAACTTATTTAACCTTCAAATTCATATAGCGATATTTTTTTATTAGCACGGCGATTACCATTCCCTGTTAAAAGGCAGATTTTTATGATCAGACATTATCTAGTTTTGATAGCTAAGGGCATGGGTATGGGGGCTGCCAATGTTATTCCAGGCGTTTCCGGCGGCACAATCGCATTAATCACCGGAATTTTTCAAAGACTCATCGACAGCCTTAAATCCTTCAATTTTACGGCATTTAAGCTGGTTTTAAAGGGCAGGTGGAAGACTTTTACCAAATATACTGATTTGTATTTTTTACTGGCTGTTTTTTTTGGCACGGCAATCAGCATTTTTTCACTTGCAAGACTTCTGCGTTTTTTATTCGATTATTATCCAATTTATATCTGGTCTTTCTTTTTCGGCCTAATTCTGGCATCCGTTTTTTTTGTCAGCAGAACTATCGGTCACTGGAGAATCGCAGTGGTTATAACGTTCATTGCCGGAGCAGGAATCGCTTCAGCTATTTCTTTATTGAGCCCGGCAACACAAAACGATTCATTTTTCTATCTGGTCATATGCGGCGTTGTTGGGGTCTGCAGCATGATTCTGCCTGGCCTTTCCGGCTCTTTTGTGCTTATTCTTATGGGTAATTACGAATTAATTTTTATTGATGCGGTGAATACGCTCAATTTACGAGTGCTACTCCCAGTGGCTTTGGGAGCAGGTGTAGGACTTGTTGCATTCTCGCATTTACTTTCATGGATTTTTCATAAGTTTCGCAATCAGACTCTTGCAGTCTTAACCGGCTTCATAACTGGATCGCTCCTCACCCTGTGGCCTTGGAAGAAGGCAATCTTTCGTTTAGATGCGGGCGGAATTCCCGTCATTAGGAACGGGAAGAAGCTAGTGGAGGGGTATTCCTTTTATCTTCCGGATCCTGATGCGCAGCTGATATGGGCTATAGTCTTTATGGCAGTGGGGATCCTTACTATTTTGGTTACGGAAAAGCTTGCTGAAAAAAAATAATGTCATTTCACAGCTTTTTCCTTCGCAGTGCAGACAATTTTGTATAACGATCAGCAATCTGTGAATTAACCGGAATTTCCCATCTTTAAATGATAACCGAACGGATACTTATTTTGAGGTAATGTAAACAGAATATGCTGACTATGAATAAAATAAACTCATTGCCGAAAGACTTTCTTCGCTTCATTTCAGCAGTAGCAATATTCGGTTTTGCCATGGCAGTAGTAAATGCTGTGTTCAATAATTTTTTAAGCGAGACTTTCACGTTGGGCGATTTCAGACGGGGAATGCTGGAGCTTCCGCGTGAGCTGCCGGGATTCCTAGTGATCTTCGTTTCTGCGCTCCTTTTTTATATGTGCAACCGCCGGTTGGCTGTTCTATCACATATTTTAGCTGCTGCCGGGATTTACCTGGTGGGACACTTTTCAACTACCTATGCCTTGATGCTTATCTGGCTGTTCGTCTTCAGCATGGGACAGCACATTTTTTTACCGCTTACTCAGAGCATAGGGATGGAATTTGCAGATAAAGGGAAAACAGGAAAGCGTTTGGGACAGCTCACAGGTGCAACTAATTTTGCGGCGATTATAGGAAGCTTTGTAGTATTTATAGGATTTAAGTTTTTAAATTTTACATTTTCCGTATCATTCACAATAGCTGCCTGTGCTTTGCTTGTTTCTGCGTTCTTAATTTTTTTAATGAAACCTGACAAACTTTATCCGAAACATTCGAAGTTTACATTGCGAAAAGAGTACGGTTTATTTTACTGGTTGAATATTTTGTATGGAACGCGCAAACAAATTTTCCTTACCTTCGCGCCATGGGTACTTGTAACAATTTTTAACAAAGATACGGCTATGGTCGCGACACTTCTCACTATTGGAGGAGTGATCGGAATTGTTTTTAATCCGCTTCTTGGACGGGCAATAGACCGCTTTGGCGAACGCCGCATTCTGATGACTGAAGCGGCTGTTCTTTTTGCTGTATGCATCGGATATGGATTTTCTCGAATGGTGTTCGGTGAAACAATAGCTTTTTATATTGCCGCGTGCTGTTTCATTGCAGACCAGCTTCTGATGTCGGTCAGCATGGCGCGCGCTACATATCTTAAAAAGATAGCGGTAAGGCCTGAGGATGTAACGCAGACCCTGACTATGGGAGTTACAATTGACCATTTTTTTTCCATCGGTATTGCTCTCGTGAGCGGCCTCATATGGACAAAGCTTGGTTACCAGTATGTATTTTTAATAGCAGCAGTAATTGCTGTTGTAAATTTTTTTTCTGCATCGCGCATACGTATAAATTAACACTGTAGTGGTGGGCAATCAGCCCTGGCCGGTTGTCCCTGCTACTGGCGGCTATACTCTCTTCATGGCCAGCAAAGTACCCATGCTGTTGCCGCCGGCGAAAGCCAGAATGTTATAAATACCTTCGCTTACGTTGTCTTTAAGCAAAATAGTTAATAATGCGAAATTTACTACTGTGATTATCCCGCTTAGGAGTGTAGCTTTGGCGATTTTTTTTGTTACAATATAACGAGTATATTTTGTACTCAAAAGATCGACAACGAATCCTGCTATAAAAATGACTATGAAATTAATGACAATTGAAAAGGTCATGGCTACACCTCCTTTGTATAATAATAAAGGCACAATAATTCTGACTTCTGAAAAGACATGATATGTCATCAGAAAAGCTTTACCGTGAACTTCGTATTATAAATATGATTTTAAATTATTTATTGGATTATCTGTGAAGTTAGATTCATGAACAGGATAGAAAAAAGAGAGGGAATATCATGAATCCATATCACCCGTAACCCAGCGGTACATCGCTTGCATCCATTGAATGCTCCAAGTTTTAATTTATAGTGAGATTTTAACTCTCATCTCACTTATAATATAACTAAAAATTGCCTTAATTTCAAGAAAATGCTGGATTTTTTTTAGTTAAATGGGTTTGGTACCTCCGTATTATAATTATTTCAGGATAATTTATGTTGAAAAAGAATATAAAATTGAAAGTCGGCCTGATTTCTCTTGGGTGCCCTAAAAATCTTGTGGACAGCGAGATCATGCTTGGGATTTTAAACGAGGCAGCCTTTGAAATTACAAACGATAAGGCACAGGCAGATATTCTTATTGTCAATACTTGCGGATTTATTGACTCTGCAAAAAAAGAGTCGATAGACGCTATCCTCGAAATGGCAGACTGCAAAAAAGGCAAATGTGAACTTTTGATTGTTGCAGGCTGTCTTGCTGAAAGATACAGGAATCAACTCGCGAAAAGTATACCCGAAATAGATGCTCTTATAGGCACGGGAGGATATGCAGACATAGTAAAGGTAATCAAAGAAGCATATTCTTCCGGTAAAGCAGAATCGTTCCCTGAACAGGTTGACATATCCTATTTGAATAATAGAAGAATAATGAGCTCGGATAAAGGCTATGCGTATTTAAAAATAGCTGAAGGCTGCGACAACCGCTGTTCGTACTGCGTTATTCCTTCGTTACGCGGACGATACAGGAGCAGGCGTATTGAGGATATTGTAAAGGAAGCAAAAATTCTAGCTGCTTTAGGCAAAAAAGAAATAATCCTTGTTTCACAGGACACGACGCGTTACGGCATTGATCTTTATAAAAGGCAAAGCCTGGTGAAATTGATAAAAAAGCTGTCCGTGATTAAAGGTATAGAATGGATAAGACTGCTTTACTGCTATCCTGAAGGCATCAAAGATGAGCTAATCGAAGAGATGAAGAATAACGAAAAGCTATGCAAATATCTTGATATTCCTATACAGCATATAAGCTGGAAAATACTAAAAGCAATGGGTAGAAGAGGAACCGGCAGGGACATTGAAGAACTGATCGTAAAATTGAGGCGGGAAGTTCCGGAGATCGTACTTCGGACTTCGCTTATTGTCGGATTCCCCGGAGAATCAGAAGCAGACTTTAAAATGCTTTATGATTTTGTAAAGCATACGGAGTTTGACAGGCTGGGGGTATTTACTTATTCGCAGGAAGAAGGAACAAAAGCCGCGTTAATGAAAGGTCAGATACAAAAAAGAATAAAGAATAAAAGATACAAGAGCATCACAAAGTTACAATCTTCTATTAATAATAAAAAAAATTCCAAAAGAATTGGAGCCGAATGCACAGTAATTATAGACGGCTTAACCGATGATGGCAAATTCTATTACGGCAGAACATACGGCGAAGCTCCGGATATCGACTGGCTTGTGTTTTTTGCAAGCAATAAAGCATTGAAGACCGGGGATATTGTTTTTGCGGATATTGCCGGCATCGAGTGATTAAGAATTATTTATTTTTTCATATCTGCATATTTTATACCCGAGTCTTTTATAAAAGTAGATATTTTTATAACTGAAAGAACCTGTAAAGAGCTCAAAACGATTTATATTATCGAATAACTTTTTTATTTCTTTCATTAATTTTTTGCCTATACCCTGATTCTGATTATCGGGATTGACGATAAGCCGGCCTATATAACAGGTTCCTTCATATTCACGCGCACGTACAGAGCCTACGATTTTTCTGTTTAATACAGCTTTTAAAAAAAGATGTGTGCTTTGAACGGATTACTGAATGGCGTATTATAATAATGGCTGGGTTACTTTAAACTGCGTTTGATTTCATTTATGCGTACAAGCCTTTGCTGTAAAATATTTTCCCTTGATTCATTCAGATCATAATCCCTATACGGAGTTGATTTTACATCCGACTTTAATTTAAAAATATCTTCTTCGCATAAGAGCGGTATATTATTGCATTTTGACGCTATCGTACCTTCACGTTTTTTGCCGACAGAAGGGCCTTTGCCTATATGGAATCCGGCTTCTATCATCGCATTTCTAATATGAGTTGCGCTTGAATATGTTGTGAGTATAGCATCAGCATTCATAATCCGGAAAAGTTCGCGGAAGAACTCCACAGACCAAAGCTCGGGATTTTTTGACGGGCTGAACGGATCATGGAATACAGCGTCAAAATAATTGTCGCTGAATTTGCATATTGTTTTTCTCGCGTCTCCGAATTCAATGCTGATCGAATAGCTGCCGAAATCAGTCTCTGCACCCATAAAGGATTTTTTAATATTTTTGTATAAAATATCTCTCTCATCGTCAAAGAAGATCATATTTATGCCGGTTAGAAACGTACTATCTTTTTCAAGAGAAATGATATTAAGTTTCTGATTTGTTTTTTTTCTTAAAAACTCCATAACGAGCGCAAGGATATTATACCCTAATCCGAATCCGATATCCAAAACATATAAGTCAGCTGAACCTTGCTCCAGAATTTTTGACGGATAAAGGTGTTTATACAGAGCTTCATTATAGGCTCCGGAAACTGAATGCATTGCCTGACCGTATTCATCTGAATATAATGAAAATGTGCCGTCTTCAGTTTTCATTAACTTATAATGTGCTTTATTCATTGTTTATTTTATCTATTATGGAAATGAACGGATGCATCCTTTTTATGGGTATTCATATGTTGAGTTGGATATTATTTAAAATAGTTCATATCTGCAAGTTTGATTTACTTCGGGTTGGTTATGTCAATCTGATTTTCCGGAAAAATTTATTGACTTTTTAAATATCGGATACAGATATTTTTTGTCAACTTATTTAGATTAGCTAAAGGTATTTAATTTATCAGGGAAATATCAAATGAAAAAATATATTTTTGTAATCATATTGTTAGTTATGATGATTTCTGAATATCAGCTTGGGGCTGAGCCAAAATTCGGAGGCGGTTTTATTCTTGGAGATCCATCCGGATTAACCGCGAAGTTATTTCTTGATGAAATCTATGCCGTTGATTGCGGAATAGGTCCGAGCGCATACGATGGTTTTTATCTGTATGGTGATTTTATGCGTCATTTTCCCGGCTTGTTCCCTGTTAAGGAGCTCAGTTTGTATATTGGCATTGGAGCCGGGTTTCATAATCATGACAAACAATATAATAATAGAAGACATGATGACGATGAAGGGAACAGCCTTGAAGTAAGAATGCCTTTTGGGGTTGAGTACACATTTAAAGATGTACCGGTAGGTATTTTTCTGGAAATTGCTCCTTCAACAGAGATTATCCCTGATTTTGATTTTCATCTCAGGGGAGGGACAGGCGCAAGATATTATTTTTAGATGAGTTCTATTAAAAAAGCCCTTCCGGGGGATAAAGAAGAGCTTTTTTAAAAAAATTGCAGATCTGCTATTTACTGCTGTTATTTATAAACACCATATTCTTTTGTGAAGTCTATCATTGCATGCAGTGTGTCAGGATTGCCCTCGTCCATTGCTGTTCCCGTAGCCATTATAAATCCGCCTCCCTTACCCGCTGTGTCTATCAGTTTTTTGCAGTAGTCTTTTACATCCTGGGGAGTGCCTGTTAGAAGAAGTCCGGACGGGACGTTGCCTCCTATACAAATGTCTTTACCAATGACTTTTTTGACTTCTGTCATATCGGTTCTGTCAAATACCCAGTAGCATGATGCTTTAGTAAGTTCTTTTAAATATTGCAGCCGCGAATTGAATGATCCTTCACAGAATAAATATGGTACACAGCCTTCTTCAGCAAGGCCGTGAATTACTGCTTTAAACGAGGGCCAGTAAAATTTTTTAAACTGTTCATCGGACATAAATCCGTCTGCGCCTTTATGCATCGGAATAAAAACATTAGGATTTTTTGCCTGGGTAGCCATACCTACACCCTGTTTTATCTGAAGAGGGATTATTCTCTCTACAGCCTTTAAAACCATGTCCGGCTGTCTGTAAAGATCAAGCATCATCCCGCGCGTTCCTCTTAATGTGTCGGCAAGGACATCGTAAGGTGCTTTACAAACACCTCCGGTTAATCCAGGGAATCCCATACTCTTGAATTCCGTTGAATAAGCTCCTATCTTCCCTATCCATTTTAATGCTTCATTGCCTGCGTCCATTAATGCTTTAAGCGCTTTTTGAACATGAGGAAGGCCGAAGGGTATCATTGAGCCTGATATGCCGACAATCTCCCAAATGTTCGGGAATGACGGAAGATCTTTAAGGCCTTCAAGAGCTCCGAATGCACGCGGCATCCATGTTCTTAGCCAGAAATCGGATGGATCGTCAATCAGGGCAGGGTAATCTTCAGCTTTCATGTACTCTTTTTCAAGCGCCTGATACCCTGACTTTTCCGAAACTCCATGTCCCGGCCACAGGTATTGCCTGTAATCGAGCGTGTCGTACACGATTCCTGCTCCTGCCATTGCAGGCGAACTGCAGTAATCTGGCTGAAAATCGATCAGATATTTTTTATGAGCTTCACCTAATTTTTCATAATCGTAAAGCGCTGTACGGGAGTCAACACCATAAAGATTCGTCTGTAAAAATGTCCCGCTTATTAAAATCGGTATCCTGTCCGGAAGCTTTTCCAATGAAACGGCGTCAATAAACCGCTGAACCCTTTCCCTGTAGTCGCGCTCAGCCTGCACGCTTTTAAATTTTACTCCTTCGGGAGATATCCATTCTGCGAATCTCGCCTCCCTTTTTTCCTTTGGTGACATATCCTTCCATTCTTTTGTCATTCTTAGAATCCTCCTTTTTTATAATACAAATGAAATTATTTTCCTGATCTAACTTTCATTTTTGGTTTTGGTAAATTAAGTTGGAGAGTTTTTTTCCTGTTTATTTGTCTTGAAAAGATCAAACATTTAATGATAATATAATTTAGAGGTCAAATAGTATTTTTGCATTATCACTTTAAAAAATATTGTTTGACGCAATTTTTTATTAATAATTAATTGGTATGAATACGCTAAATTATTGGTTATAATTGTTAGTAATTAGACAGGAGAAATACAATTGATCGTTTCAGAAAAGAAATTAGAAAACGCAAGAATTGAACTGGACATTGAAGTCCCGGAAGCTGACGTTGAAAAGGAATATGAGAAAGTCTTTGATAATATTCAAAAAAATGCTAAAATTGACGGATTCAGAAAAGGAAAAGTCCCTCGTGAAATAATAATAAAAAGATTTAAGGGAAGCGCGGATGTTGAAGTGGCTGAAAATATAGTAAAAGCAGCTTATCTTGATGCTCTGCAAGAAAAAGATTTAAGGCCGATAAGCGAACCGGATATCAAATTCGATAATAACATTGAGAGAACAAAACCATTTAAGTTTAATATAAAGTTTGATATTGCTCCAACAGTTGAGTTGGGGGAATACAAAAAGATCTCTGTTAAAGAGAACGAAGTTAAGATCGATAACAGCGATATTGAAAGAGAACTTCAGTCATTAAGAGAAAGATACGCAACAGTATCCAGAAAGGAGAAAGGCGAGCCTGCAGAAAAAGGCAATTATGTCAGAGCGGAAATAAAGCGTATTGACAGTACCGATAAAAGCGAAACAAGCGATCCTGAGCCGCAGACTATTTCTTTAATATTAGGCAAAGATAAAACTGAAAATGATTTTAGTGAAGATATAATAGGGATGAAGGTTGACGACGAAAAGGAAGTTATCAAGAAGTATCCAAAAGATTATTCGGTTAAGGAATTAGCCGGACAGAAAGTCAGATTCTTGCTGAAAGTAATTGAAATCAGTAATTTAACCTTGCCGGAATTGGATGACGAATTTGCAAAGGACCTGGGGAATTTTTCAAATCTTGAAGATGTCAGAAAAAAATTAAAAGAAGATTTTGAAAATTTTTCTAAGGATAAAATTAAAAAACTAGTAAATAGTGAATTAATGAACAAAATCATAGATAATAGTAAATTCGATTTACCTGAATCCATAATAAAAAGTGAAATGGAAAGTATCACAGCAAGATTTGAAAGCGGAATGGGATTGCAGAGCGGAGGAATAAATGAGTTATTTACGAGTGGAGCCTTAAAGAAGGATGAATTTCTTGCTAAAATAAGAGAGGAGGCTCTCAAAAACATTCAAGCTACCCTCATATTAGTTGAAATAGCAAAAATTGAAAACTTAAAACCCTCCGAGGAAAAATATAAAGAAATTATTGCTTCATATTCGACAAAAGTTAATAAGACTGTTGACGAAGTTGAAAAAATTATTGAACAAAATGGTACAAAAGAAAATATTGAAAATGACCTGCTCTTAAACAGTGCTGCTGAATTAATTTACAATAATGCAGTTATTAAAAAACTCAAAGCTGTTTCATTCGAAGAATTGCAAAAATTATAATATTTTTCGTAAAATGCCGGGTATTCAGTTATATTATTCTGTTTTTTTATGGTTTTATTCATAAAATTAACAATTGTGTCCAAATCATCTTAAAAAAAATACGTACTTTTTGTGTTTTTTACGACTCTGCCAAAGGATATTTTTTTCCGGCCTCCTTTCCAATAGCATAATTTTTTCTTGAGATTTACAGCATAATTTAGTATATTGAATTCAATATCGAATAAAATCACTGACATTAAGCATTTTTTTGTTGATTTATTGTTTTAAAGGGAGCATTAAATTTGCTGAAGAAAGTTTAAAATACTATTTATAATGCATTTTAATAAGGAAATATGTAATAATTCCCGAAAATATTACTATAACAAATAAAGAGAGGTTGTATAAATGAGTTTAGTTCCGATTGTCGTAGAACAGAGCGCACGCGGTGAAAGATCATATGATATTTATTCAAGATTGTTAAAAGATAGAATAATCATCTTAAGTGAAGCTATTGAAGATCATGTTTCAAGTCTGATAATCGCTCAAATGCTCTTTTTGGAAGCTGAAGACCCGGAAAAGGATATCTTTTTGTATATTAATTCACCCGGCGGGGTTGTGACTTCAGGCCTGGCAATATATGACACGATGCAGTATATTAAACCGGATGTAGCCACGATTTGCATTGGGCAGGCTGCTTCAATGGGCTCTCTTTTGCTGGCTGCCGGCACTAAGGGGAAAAGATCGGCTTTGCCGAATTCAAGGATAATGATACACCAGGTATCGAGCGGCTTCCAGGGGCAGGCTACAGATATTGAAATACAGGCAAAAGAAATTTTAAAGACTAAGAGACAGCTGAACGGAATATATGCTTTTCATACAGAACATCCTGTGGATAAGGTACAGCAGGATATGGAAAGGGATTATTTCATGACGGCTGAAGACGCGAAAGCGTACAATATCATAGATAAAGTGATCGATAAATCAAAAGATAAGAAAAAATAGAGGTTGATTATGTCTTCCAAGAAAAAGGCCACTGTCAGTAAGTTATCATGTTCTTTCTGTGGTAAAAATCAGAATGTAGTTAAAAAACTTGTTGCAGGCCCCGGTGTATATATCTGCGATGAATGTATTGAGCTTTGTAATGAAATCGTACTGGAAGAAAGCGATATAAATCATTTCGATAAGAATTTCAGCGAACTGCCGAAGCCGAAAGAGATAAATGATATTCTGAACGAATATATCATTGGGCAGGATGTAGCGAAAAGAATTCTTTCTGTGGCTGTATACAACCACTATAAACGGATCGCAAGTAACCATCATTTAAAAAAGGATGATGTCGAGCTTGAAAAAAGCAATATACTTTTAATCGGGCCGACCGGCACTGGTAAAACTCTGCTGGCGCAGACGCTTGCGAAAATTTTAAAAGTTCCGTTTGCGATTGCAGACGCCACATCGCTGACAGAGGCAGGCTATGTCGGTGAAGATGTTGAGAATATTTTACTCAGGCTGATTCAGAATGCAGACGGCGACATAAAGAAAGCCGAGGTCGGCATTATATATATAGACGAAATTGACAAAATATCGAGAAAATCGGAGAATCCTTCAATAACAAGGGATGTGTCCGGGGAAGGGGTTCAGCAGGCGCTTTTAAAAATCATTGAAGGTACAGTGGCGAATGTCCCTCCTCAGGGAGGCAGAAAACATCCTCATCAGGAATTTATTACTATAGATACAAAGAACATTCTCTTTATCTGCGGCGGCGCTTTTGTCGGCCTTGAAAAGATTGTTCAGCAGAGGATCGGCAACAAGATGCTGGGTTTCGGAGCAGATATAAAATCCGTGAAACAAATCAAGATAGGGGACATGTTCCAAAGCATCCATACAGAAGATCTTATCAGGTACGGGCTCATCCCTGAATTTGCAGGCAGGCTGCCAATAGTCGGCGTCCTGGATGAACTCGGTCAGGAAGCCTTGAAGGATATCCTTACCAAACCTAAAAATGCTTTAGTTAAACAATATAAAAAAATATTCGCTTTTGAAGATGTTGAACTGGAGTTCCAGAAAGAAGCCATAGATGAGATTGCCCAACTGGCGTATACAAAAGAGTCAGGAGCAAGGGGATTAAGAGCCGTATTGGAAAAGATAATGCTGGATATTATGTATACGATTCCATCTGAAGAGGCTATATCAAAAGTAATAATTACTCAGGATATGGTTCTAGGCAAACAAAAAGCAAAGATTATGTATAATAATAAAGAGGAAAAGACAGCTTAAGAACCATAAAACATTTTTATTGTTAAAAGCTTAATTCATGTTAAGCTGTTATAAAGAATTATCAATAATTATTAAAGAGATCAGGTAATGAATAAAAGAAAAATAGATTATGATAAAACCATTCCATTGATTCCGTTAAGGGATGTTATTGTTTTTCCGCATATGGTAATTCCTTTATTTGTCGGCAGGGAAAAATCGGTACATGCTCTTGATGTGGCAATGAAGGGAGACAGGCTTGTTGTGCTCGCAACCCAGACTGATGCGCAGGCGACAGTTCCGAAGAAAGACGGCATTTACGAAATCGGTACAGTTTCTGAGATTCTGCAGTTGCTGAAGCTTCCGGACGGCACAATAAAAGTTTTAATTGAAGGGCTTAACCGGGTTTTCATTTCCGGATATAACGAAATGAACAAAGATTTTTTTGAAGTTAATGTTAAGAATATAGAGAGATTCATTGAAGTTGATGCTGAAGTTGCTGCCTTGAAACGCACTCTTCTGGATACATTTTCAAAATATATTAAACTTAATAAAAAAGTTCCTGAGGAAGCTCTGACTACTGTTTCAAGTATTGAGGATCCGTCCCATCTTTCGGATATTATCGCATCTTATGTAAGTATAGCCCTGGATTATAAACAGACTTTACTGGAAGTCGGGAATCCCAAGGAAAGGATGGAAAAATTAATTAAGTATATTCAGGGTGAAATTGAGATTTTATATATAGAAAAGAAGATACAGGGGAAAGTAAAAAAACAGCTCGAAAAAACGCAAAAGGAATATTATCTAAATGAACAGATGAAGATAATGAAAAAAGAAATGGGCGCGGATGACAATGAGGATGAGGCGGAGGAGCTAAAGAAATCCATAGAAGAAGCAAAGATGAGCACCGAGGCGAAGACAAAAGCGCTAAAGGAATTCAAGCGCCTGGAGAAGATGCCTCCAATGTCCGCGGAATCTGCTGTTGTAAGAACTTACATAGAATGGCTCAGGGACGTACCGTGGCATAAGAAAACTCATGATAACAGCGATATTGAAAAATCAAAAGATATTCTTAATGAAGATCATTATGGTCTGGATGATGTCAAGGAACGGATTTTAGAATACATGGCAGTGAGACATCTGTCGAAAAAATTACGGGGGCCGATCTTATGTTTTGTAGGCCCTCCAGGGGTAGGTAAGACATCCCTCGGTAAATCGGTAGCCAGGGCGCTTGGGCGTAAGTTTGTCAGAATGTCGCTCGGCGGAGTGAGAGACGAAGCTGAAATCAGAGGCCATAGAAGGACTTATGTAGGAGCACTGCCGGGCAGAATAATTCAGATGATGAAAAAGGCCGGGACGGTAAATCCGGTCTTTTTACTGGACGAGATCGATAAAATGTCGATGGATTTCAGAGGCGACCCATCCTCGGCTCTTCTGGAAGTTCTGGACCCTGAACAAAACAACTCATTTGTAGATCATTATATGGAAGTCCCGTATAATCTTTCAGATGTTATGTTTATTACAACAGCTAATGTCCAGCACAGCATTCCATTGCCCCTGCAGGACAGGATGGAGATCATTGAAATTTCGAGTTACACTGAACCTGAAAAATTAAACATTGCGATGAAATTTTTATTAAGCAAACAGATAAATGAAAACGGCCTTTCGGATGAGAATCTTGATTTTCCCGAAGCAATGATGCAGTTTGTAATCAGACATTACACGAGAGAAGCAGGAGTAAGAAGCCTTGAACGCGTTATTGCAAAAGTATGCAGAAAAACCGCCAGAGAAGTGGTAAAGGAAGGAAATCATTTTAAGAAAGTTATAGACGAAAAGGTCTTACATGAATTTCTAGGCCCGATAAAGTTTAAATACGGCATAAAGGAAGAAAGGAGCGAAGTGGGGCTTGCCAACGGGCTGGCATGGACTGAAGTCGGCGGCGATGTGCTTCCTATCGAAGCGCTTATGGTAAAGGGTAAAGGCGATCTTACTCTTACGGGTAAACTTGGAGAAGTAATGCAGGAATCTGCACATGCGGCCTATACATATGTCAGGGCAAACCAGCAGTTTTTTAATATAAAAGAGGATCTTACAAGAAAGAACGATGTTCACCTTCACGTCCCCGAAGGAGCTATACCTAAGGACGGGCCCTCTGCGGGTATTACTATGGCTGTTGTTATGGCATCTCTGTTAAGCGGAATACCGGTTCGCCGCGATGTTGCGATGACAGGAGAAATCACGCTTAGAGGCAAAGTATTGCAAATCGGCGGACTAAAAGAGAAGGTTTTGGCCGCTCACAGAGCTCATATGAAGCATGTTATTATCCCCAAAGATAATCAAAAGGATATTGAAAAAATACCTGAGCATGTCAGAAAAGAACTGACTTTCCACCCCGTGGCTACTATGGAAGAAGTATTATTCCTTGCTCTTGAACATCCGGAGCAATTCTTTAAGGATCCTGAAAAGACAAAATTTCTTAACGATAAATTCGGCGGAACATTTGTTGATAATCTGGATAATAATGAGCAGGATAAGTGGGATGACGGCAAAGCAGTTAAGGTGTAAGCTGTTTCTTCTTAAACAGCACAATTATTTTATTCGACATATCATTATATTCATCCATTAATGAATTCGCATAAAAAGCTATAACATTGAATTTGTTATTTTCCAGGTAATATAAAATTTCACTTCGTGTAAAAGCCCTCATTGTATGCTGATCTCTTATTATTTTTTTATTCGGGAAAATGTATTGATAATTTACCTGTACAATTGTTGTTTTGCTGCCTTTAATTAAGCTGAATCCCCTTTCTCTTTTTATGATTTCATCTTTGTATTGAATTTCGGAAACCAGTGTTAAAGGTTTTTTTTTAATTTCTCTAATAGGGGCAGCGTTCCATATCTCGAATAAACCTATGCCTCCGGGTTTCAATGCTTTCCATGTATTTCCCAGCACGGCATTGACATCCGAATCATTGATCATATAGTCGAAAGATCCAAAAAGCGAAATTACCATATCGAATTTTTCGCGGAAATCAAAGCTTCTCATATCATTATTAATAAATACACCGGCATTCGGAAATCTTATTTTTGCAATTTTAAGCATTGAACTGCTGGAATCAATGCCTGTACAGTCGATATGGAATCCGGATAGTTTTTCAATATGTTCCCCTGTCCCGCATCCTATATCGAGAAGCGAAGGATCCTTGATTTCCTTTAGCAGAGTTATAATCATGCGGATATCGCTATCGATGTTCCGGTTTTCTTTTTCTATTGTGTAATAATATTCTGCAAGATCACTATATAGTTTCATTTTGTGCTGATTCTGATTATTCGGCAAAAAGAGGTTATACAAAGATGTTCGGAAATTTTGTATTCATGTATGAGACTAATTTTTTTCTGATCGTTTTTGAATTTTCAAGTTTCAGTAATTCGGATGCAAGTTCTTCGCATTCTTTTATGGTAACCGATCTTATAATGCGTTTAATTGGATGCATTAAATTAGAGCTCATCGAAAAATTTCTATAACCCAGTCCCATCAGGAGCATAGTATATACAGGTTCACCTGCTATCTCGCCGCATATTGATAAAGGTACTGAATATTTGTTTGAGTTATCCACAATAATTTTTAATAATTTAAGAACAGCATGATTCAATGGATTATATAGAGAAGAAATAGATTCATTTATTCTGTCAACAGCAAGAGTGTATTGGACCAGATCATTAGTCCCGACAGAAAAAAAATCACAATGTTTGGAAAGATGGTCTGAATCGATGGCGGCAGAAGGGACCTCAATCATTATACCGACGGGTATATCTTCATTAAAAGGAATGCCTTCTTTCTTTAATTCATTCATAGTTGTTTTTAAAATAGTTCTTGCATCAATTAATTCTTCAACTGAAGAAATCATCGGAAACATTATTTTAACATTGCCGTAATTGCTTGCCCTCAGGATTGCCCTTAACTGTGTTTTAAAAAGAGCTGAATTTTGCATGCAGAATCTTATAGCTCTGCACCCTAAAAACGGATTTCTTTCTTTATACAGATTACTGTATGCATAAATTTTATCTCCGCCGATATCCAGAGTCCTTATTGTTACGGGCGCGGGTTTAAAAAATTCAACCACTTCCCTATAAGAATTTAATTGTATTTCTTCGTCGGGAAGCGATTTATCAAGGAACAGGAATTCGGATCTGTAAAGGCCGATACCCTGTGCCCCATGTTCTTTCATGATCTTTTTTTCTTCCGGGAGTTCTAAATTGCCAAGAATCGAAATTTCAACATCATCGAGGGTCATCGACGGCAAATGTTTGAGTTCTGCTAAATGCTTATCTAATAGTATAAATTCTTTTTGAAAATTCTGATAATGAATAATCTCTTCTTTTGAGGGTTTTATAATTACTTTGCCGTGATAGGCGTCTACAATAACTGTATCGCCGTTTTTTACTTTTGAAGTGCCAGTGAATGTGCCTACGATCGCCGGAATCTCAAGAGCTCTTGCCATAATAGCGGTATGGGAAGTTCTTCCCCCTTTATCCGTTACAAATGCCAGGACGAATTTTTTATTCATAACGGCAGTATCGGATGGAGTAAGATCAGGAGCAAATATTATCGCTTCAGTGTCGAGACTGGATAAATCCGTTGTATCTGTCATCAGTAAATTATTAATCAGGCGTTTATGAATGTCGGAAAGATCAATGATTTTTTCCTTAAGATATTCATCTTCAATAGAACTCATGCTGTTTATCAGTTCAAGCGAGATATCGTTTAAAATCCATTCAACATTTCTCTTTTCATTTTTTATTTTTTCTCTTGCCTGTTCTGCTATTAAAGGATCTTCAAGCACCATTAAATGGCTGGAAAATATATTCGCTAAATCTTTTGAAAGTGAGTCTGCGATCTGCTGTTGAATTCCATTGATCTCTTTTTTTGTCTTTTCAAGTGCTGCATCAAATCTGGCAAGCTCCCTTTCAATATCGTTTTTATTAATTTTGTATCTTGGAATAACAATATTCGACCCAAGATATAAATGAGCTTTTCCTATTTTTATTCCGGGAGAAGCGCTTATGCCCTTAATAACTGTTGACATTTATTTATCCTGCTGTTTTAATATAAAATACGTATTACATCTAACTTATCAGTATAAAATATTGCAAGAATTTTATTAAGTTGCCCGAAAGGAACTATAAATATCTATCGGGGCAGCAAACTCAACTACGCATAATTGAGCTAAAACATATCTATTTATGATAATTATTATAAAAAAACTTTTTTTTATTATTATACTGTTCTCTATATTTTTTTCTGTATTATGTAGTGTATCAGGGGAAAACGAATTGGAAAGAGCAAGAGAAACCATGGTCAAAAGGCAGATCGAAGCTAGAGGCGTTAAAGATGCGCGCGTGCTTAATGCCATGAGAAAAGTAGAAAGACATAGATTTGTAAACAGCAGGACATACAGCGAGGCATATGAAGATTATCCGCTGCCGATCGGCCACGGGCAGACAATTTCACAGCCTTACATTGTGGCATTGATGACTGAATTGTGCAGATTAAAGGGAACTGAGAAAGTACTTGAGATAGGCACCGGTTCCGGGTATCAGGCTGCTATTTTGTCGCTTATTGCAAAAGAGGTTTATACAATTGAAATTGTCGAAGCTTTGGCTAAAAGCGCGGAAAAAAGGCTGAAAGACCAGAATTATAAGAATATTAGCGTAAAAATCGGAGACGGTTATAAGGGATGGCCGGAGAAAGCCCCGTTTGACGTTATAATATTAACGGCATGCCCGCCTGAAATTCCGGGGCTGTTATTGGAGCAGTTAAAGGACGGCGGTATATTAGTAGCACCTGTCGGTGATTTTAACCAGGAATTAGTCAGAGTTGAAAAAATCGACGGAAAGTATATCAAAGAGACAATTACTTATGTGAGATTTGTGCCTATGATCCGAGGAAAAGAAAAATAAATATTCAGCCTATTTAACTTTTCTTGAATATTCCATTCCGGTTATCTACAATATGAATTTTAAATTTTTCATCGATTCTTTTTCTCTCCTCAGGTTCTGCCAGGTCTCTGATGATATTAATGGCATATGATTTGGCATTCCTGTATAGGGATATTGACGATATATAAACCTGGTTAGAAGATGCTTCATAAGCGCTGTCATATTGCTGACTAGCTATTCTGATCCTGTTTCGTAATCGAAATATTTTTTTTCTTGTTTGATAATTCGTGTTAATATTTGTAGCGAATTCAAATTCATTTAACTTATTAATGCATTCATCGAGCATTTCCAACGTAGCTTTCTGATAGTCATTCGAGATAATTTTAAGGGCATCATCAATATCTTTTTTATTTTTTTCAAATGCCTCTTTTGCCTGAATTATTTGTTTTTTCGAAACAAGAATTCTTGCAGTCCAGTAATCTTTTTTTAGTTTCTCATAAGATGCATATCCAAAATTTTTAGAAATAATCTCAATCAGATTTATCTTTTTATGATTTTCCTTTTGCAGTCTTTCAACTTCCCGATGTGCCCTGAATTTTTCAATTTTCTGTTCATTTGCTGTGTGCTTTTTTTCATAACCGGAGGCTGATGAAAATAAAATAAAAAAAAGTACTGCTGTTAAGGTTGTATTTAATATATTTTTGTTCACTTTTTTCTCCTGATATTTTGCATAAATTACATTCCAATTTTAACTATAAATTATTAATCGACTTTTAACTTTATTAATATAAACGAATATCAGATTTAATAATTAATTTTTATAGATTGGTTATGCGCATTATAATAAAGGTTTGGTTAATTGTTTTAATATTTTTTCCTGCTTGCCAATAATAGAATAATATTGAAATTATAAAAATATTTTATGAAATTAACTAAGTAAATGGCTATTATTGTTAAGATGAATAATTTATTTGAAAAGATCAACGAAGGAATATTGAATGAGCGATTTCGTGCTTTTAATATAAATCTCGATAAAAATCTTCCTCTTATCCGTGAATTCGGCGGCTTACAGGATATTATTTCTCATTTTAACGATAAACATGTGATAATAGTAGGTGCCGGGGCTTCTCTTGATAAAGGAATTGGATTATTGCGGAAATATCAGCATAGGGATAACTTGACTATTATAGCTGCGGATATGGCCTTGCTTCCCCTGTGTTATCTAGGTATTATCCCAAAATATGTTATTAGCTGCGAAACAACTCCTGTTGATTATTTCAGCTCTATTAATACTAATAAAATGCATTTATTAGCCTTCAGTTGTATGTCAAATACGAATTTACGAAAATGGCATGGCAATATAAGTTTTTATAATTGGATGATACACAATGAATTTTATGATAAATTATGGGAAAAAGCCGGCAGTGATCTCGGCTTTGTTGCGACAGGCAGCATAGTAACCACACAGGCTGTTTCTATTGTTCTCGGTTGTAATATACAATCATTAATGATTTTGGGCAATGATATGGGTTTTAAGGGAGAGTATTATGTAAAGGAGACAGTGAATTTTAAAAAATATTTGTTTTATTTTAACAGGTTTAATACATTAGAGAAAATAGAATTTGATAAATCACGGACAAAACGCGAATTTGAAATACGTCGTGGAGACAGACTTTATTATACCAATAACCAGTTTATGGCTGCAAAGGAATGGCTGGAGGATTTAATCAAACGAATTACTATACCGATATATGAAGCAAATGATCTCGGTTGTTCACCCCGGGCGGTACGTAAAGTTTCATTAAAAACGTATCTGGAACGTTTTGATAAAAGATCCGATAGGAGAAAGTAAAATGATAATTCTGCATAAATTAAACGGAGACGAGTTCGTTTTAAACGTAAACCACATCGAGGTAATTGAAGAAACGCCGGATACTGTTATTACTCTTGGTAATGAGAAAAAATATATTGTGAAAGAAAAGAAAGAGAAGGTAATCAATCTCGCAATAGAGTATTTAAATAATATTCATTCTTATGAAAAATGTAAAAAATAATAATTTTGGAATTATAATATTTAAATAAAAATCTTTATTTATTAATTTTAATTCTATATATAATTTTACCGATAATAAAACAAGGTTTTTAATTTGGCTGAAAATAATTTTAATATAGCAAAAATTTTTATACTGGCGGAAAAAAATAACAAGACATAATCATTGAAAATAAACTTAAACAAAAAAAAATTATTGACAAATTTTAAATAATATAATATTTGTCAAATGAATATATAAATTAATCTGCCTATAATTAGCAGATAAGTTTAATTTTTTGAAAAGGATTGCTTCTGATTCAGGAAGAATATAAAATATATTTTGGTAGTTAAATATGGGTGAAGACGAAAGAAACGTAGTTGATGTTGATGAAGAGGAAGCTCCGGAAACCGGGGAAGCTCCGGCCAGTACGTCCCCTTCGAAAATAATTAAAATATTATTTTATGTAGTCGGCGCTGTTATTCTTCTGCTTCTTGTTGTGGTGATTTCATACATTGTGACTAAAAACGTTCAGGAACAGAAGTACGTTAAAGAACAGGCGATAATTGTTGCGCCTCCTCCGCCTCCTTTATCTTCTTTTGATCTGCCGTCGTTTTCAGCAGCAACAAGTGACGCTGAACCTCATTTCGTTAAGCTGACGGTTTCGCTGGGCTATGAAGAGAGCCTTGAATTGAATGCTGAGCTCGGGAGGAGGGTGCCGCAATTTCAGCATATTATTAATGTATTGTTGAGCGGTAAAAGATTTGAAGATCTGGATTCCGCAGAAAAGAAAATAAATCTATCGGAAGAAATTAAAGCCCATATAAACGTTATTCTAATCAGCGGAAAAATTAAGGAAGTTTATTTTAGAGAAATTGTTGTTAATTAAGTTGAATAATTGACAAAATAGATGATATAACTATAATTAAAAGATAGATATTATAAAGTTTAACTGATATAATTAATAAAATTATTATTAAGCAGTATCCGGGCAGCACATGCCGATAATTAAGTATACCCAGCATATTTCAGGAGGAGAACATGGGTGATGGATCATTATCACAAGACGAAATAGATGCCCTGTTGCAGGGTGCGGATGATATGC
>JAFGSG010000040.1 GCA_016934735.1 Spirochaetota bacterium
TCAAATTGAAGCAGTAAAAAGAAATACAAAACGTATCCTGGCAAGCGTTAAAATGCTTGAAATAAATATATGTGACTTGAACGATTTTGTTAAATAATAGCAGGTAAAATGCGGGTTTTCCCCGCCGGCAGAGAGAGAAAACCCGTATTTTTAAAATGCTAAAATGAATTGTTCAGCAGAAGTAGATTTAATCCCTATCCAGAGATTATAATTGCTCCGTTTTTTAATTGGTATTAAAATATTTATTGACTCTTTTATGACCAGCTTTCGATACTCCATTGCGAACACTGTTTTGTTTAATAACAGCTGATAAAATCGGCTGGTTTATAAGCGAAAAGTCCGGGTTATAAGTTGCATATGGCCTTAAATATTTATATTTTTTTGATTAGTTGAGGATATAAATGAATAAAAATAAAAGTGAAACTTTTTACAACAGGTCTTTGGAAAGAGCGCTTCAGATACTGAATGTTTTTACATCTGAAAAGCAGTCACTCTCTCTTGCTCAACTTTCGGAAAGTCTCAATCTGCCAAGACCTACTGTTTTAAGGCTATGTTCAACACTGGCGAAATATAACTTTTTAAAACATGACTTATTTACAAAAAGATATTCTCTGGGTATTAAGCTTTTCGAACTGGGCAGTATTGTATATAATGCTTTCTCTCTTAGAAGGGTTGCTTCAAGCCATATAATACAGCTGCAAGTAAAGCTTGATACAACAATATTTTTAGGAATAATAGATAATGATGAATTACTATATATAGATAAGATAGATGATTTAAAAAATCCCATTACTTTTACTTCCAAGATCGGCACGCGCCGTACACCTTATTGGGGAATGGTTGGAGCAGCCATTGTGGCATATTTACCTGAGAGTGAAATAGAAAGGCTTTTGCAGAAATACCCGTTACAACGGACTTCAAAGAAGTCTATTATAAATAAAGAGGAATTTTTAGAACATCTTCGCAGGATAAAAAATCAGGGATTCGCCTTTGATGATGAAGGCACTATGGACGGAGTCAGCGGTATTGCCGCCCCGGTATATGATCTAAACGCGAAGGTTATCGGGGCAGTAGGCGTAGCTTTTATTTCTTCTTCAGTGGATTCGAAGGCCATAAAAAGAATAGTTAAAGAATGCATCTCCACAGCCAGGAACATATCAACCGATATGGGCTATCTTAAAAGATTACAGCCTTCCCGGACGGAATAATCCTACAGTAGCTTTATTTTTTATATTTACGAATCTCAGCTTTTATGATTCTATGTTTTCATTCCCCCAATTATTAAAAATAATGCGAGGTACGACTTTTGAGGGGGATATAATATTCATCAATAATTTCCCACTGTAAATACTCCTCAAAATTTTTATTATAAACAGCTTAACTTTTTGTATTTTTTAATGTTTTTACCTTGACAAAAAAAGGATATATGGTTAATTATCATAAGATGAACTTAGATTCCATCTAATGAAATTTAAAAAAATTTCAAATAAGCCGTTAAAATACAATTATAATGCAGACTGGTAAATAGTTAATAGTATTTTATACGGCTTTATATTTTCGTATTTCAGAGAGGCAATTGTCTATGCAGTACTGGAATAATTACACAGAAACCCTCCCCAGGGAAAAGCTTGAAAATATTGAATTCAATTACTTCAAGAATCTTTTTTCCTATGCAAAATCCCATTCAAAACTCTACCAGGAAAAGCTAAAGGGTATAGAACCCGGAGACATTAAAACAAAAGAGGATATTAAAAAAGTACCCTTTACTTATAAAGAAGAACTCAGAAAATGGCAGGAGGATGTGTCTCCTTTCCCTTATGGGGGCATCCTTGGGGTTAACATCGAAGAAGTATCAACTTTTAGACAAACCAGCGGAACAACCGGCAGGCCGGTTTATGTGCCGGAAACCTATGAGAGCTGGCAGTGGAGGATTGAATCATGGTGTCATATACTCTGGATGGCCGGATTCAGGCCAAGACACAGGGTTTTTCTTCCATTTGGTTATAATGTCTATGTAGCATTCTGGGAAGCTCATTATGCTGCAGAGAAACTTGGGTGTGAAGTTATTCCGGGCGGAGCTCTTGATACTAAAGGAAGGGTCAATAAAATAATTGAATTAAAAGCAAATGCACTGGCAGGGACACCGACATATCTTCTTAATATTGCCCAGGAAGCAAAAAGCATGGGCATTGATCCAAAGTCATTCGGTATAGAACGCGCTCTCGGTGCAGGGGAGCCTTTGCCGGAAGCAACCAGAAAGCGAATTGAGAATATTTACGGCTGCAAGATGTTTGATCATATAGGCAGTACGGAAACATGCGGTTTTGCAGGGATGTGCGAGGCACAGAATGGCCTTCATATTATTGAACCATTTTTTATTGTGGAAATGCTTGACCGGGAGACGCTTTCAAAAGAAGTCGAAGAGGGCGAACATGGTGTTATTGTTATTACTCCGCTTGGCAGGAGGTCTTTCCCCGTTATAAGGTTTAATACAAATGATGTGGCAATCAAGGGTCCTTCCACATGTGATTGCGGCAGAACCTCGCGTAAAATGATGGAGATAGTAGGCAGGGTTGATGATATAAGCAAGGTTCGCGGCGTCCTTTTTTCGCCGAAAACAGTTGAGCAGTTAATCAGATCGGAATTTCCGGAAATCATTGAATTTGAACTGGTAATTACGCGTGAAGATATAATGGATCAAATTACTCTAAGGCTTGAACTGGATCCAAGTATTGGGCATAATGATGCTGAAGCTATTGCAGCCAGGCTCAGAGAAAGGCATAAAATTAAGACAAATCTATCATGCAAAACAAAAGTAGAACCAGCCGGGGCACTCCCGAGGTTTGATCTTAAAGCCAAACGATTCAAAGATATGAGAGGTAAACACTGATGGAAGAAATCAGAAAAGAGATTGATAATATGGAAAAATCTGTTAATAAATTAATAAGTTTAGCTGACGAAAACAATGGCGTTCGAAAGAATGCTGAGATTATTCTGAATTTTATATATATTTTGAAATTTATTACACCTGTTGAGAAATGACGGGTTAAATAAATATATTTTTTTAAAAAGAGCAGTCGAAAAAAACTGTAAAAATGATGTAGAATATGATAATATTTTAGGAGGTTCAACATGTCTTTAGAAGGAAAGCTCGCGCTGGTAACAGGCGCTACAATGCCGCATGGAATCGGAAAAGCAGCAGCAATTGCTCTGGCAAAAGAAGGCGCGGATGTAGTAGTAACCGGATTTAATCATATGGAAGGAGCGGAAGCGGTTGCAAATGAGATAAAGGCTATGGGAAGAAAATCCATGGCTGTTAAATTGAACGGCAGGGATTATTCAAGCGTACAGGAAGCATTCGCAATTATAAAAAAGGAACTAGGGCCAGTGGACATTCTTGTAAATAATGCAGCCCAAATGCGCCATTTCGTTACAATTGCAAAAGCCAGCGTAGAAGAATGGGAAAATGAAGTTAAACTTTGTCTTAATTCTGCCTTTTATTGTATTAAAGAGGCGTGGGCAGATATGGCAGAAAAAAAATGGGGCCGTATCATAAACATGACTTCTGTAGCCGCTGTTATGGGCGGGTCAGGTCAGACAAGTTACAGCGCTGCTAAAGCAGGACTTATAGGGCTTGCTAAATCGTTGGCACTGGAAGGAGCCAGGTTTAATATTACAGCAAACTGTGTTCTTGTCGGGACAGCAAACACCGAAGCCTATTATGAACCGATACCGTTAGAAGTCCGGCAAAAATTTGAGAAAAGAATAGCTCTTCGCCGAGTTGCGGAACCTGAAGAGATTGCCAATGCCATAGCCTTTGTTGCATCAGACAAGGCTGCGTATATGACCGGTGCTATTGTGAATATGATGGGCGGTATGGATTTGTTTGTATTTTAGATTATTAATTTTACCGTAATAATCGGTTTACAGCAGCTAATTTTCAGGAGGAAGTTCAAATGAAAAGTTACACTAAGGCGTATATACCCTATGGAGGATATTACTCAACCCCGTTTTCCCGCTGGCAGGGAAGTATGCAGTATGATAACGCTGTTATACTCGGAGCCAACACAGCAAGAAGGTGGTTTCTGGAGAAGAAAATAGATCCGGCAATACTAGATTATTTATACTTCGGATCTACAGTTGCCCAGAAGCACTGGTTTGTAGCGCACAATTATGCTGCAGCAATTCTGACAGATGATAAAAAATTCCTACCGGCTCTTTTTGTCAATCAGGCATGCGCAACATCCACTACAATCCTGAATCTCCTGGCAAAGGACATGGAACTCGGAGCATATGAGGTCGGTTACGGTTTGATGACCGATCGCTGTTCCAATGGGCCGCATACCATATGGCCTGATCCTTTAGGCCCCGGAGGTATGCCTGTAAGAGAAGACTGGAATATGGATAACTTCGAAGGAACACCCAGACACCACGCATTCATGGCGCAGACCGGTGAGAACGTGGCCAAGGAAGTAGGGATTACTAAGGAAGAATGCGACGCAGTGGTCTTAAGACGCTATGAGCAGTATCAGCAGGCCATTGCCAATGACCGCGCATTTCAGAAACGTTATATGTTTGCTCCGGAAGTAAAAGTCTCCAAAAAGAAAACCCTGATGGTTGAGGCAGATGAAGGAGTAACACCCAGCACAGCAGAAGGCCTGACTAAACTGAAACCGCAGTTTCCGGGCGGTGTCCTAAGTTTCGGCGCCCAGACATTCCCTGCTGACGGCAATTGCGGAATCATTGTTTCAACGAGAGAAAAGGCAAAAGAGCTGAGCACAGATGCCAAAAAGGAAATTCAGATCATTTCCTATGGTTTTGCGCGTGTTAAACCTATGTTCATGCCTGCAGCTCCCATTCCTGCTGCACAGATGGCTCTTGCAAATGCAGACCTTAAAATTACAGACATTAAGGCTATTAAAACCCACAATCCGTTTGCAGTAAATGACCTGGCGTTTGCAAAGAAGATGGGTAATGATGTAATGAAGATGAATAATTATGGATCTTCTTTAATATATGGTCATCCTCAGGGCCCGACCATAGGAAGGGCAGTTATTGAATTAATCGAAGAGCTGGTTCTCCTCGGTGGCGGATACGGCCTCGTTACCGGTTGTTCTGCCGGTGATACGGCCGCTTCCTTACTTATAAGGGTTAGTTAATATATTTTAAGCTGGGGGACAATGATTCGTTCCCCAGCGGTTTTTTAAATGTGATATTTTTATTATAAATTATTTATACATAATTAATATAATAAAAATAAATCCCTTCTTTTCTATAAAAGAAAGATATACTTGTTCTAAGAGCCAATTTATTAAGCTTTTCCGGATAAAATTTAATATTTCAGGAGGAATATATGCCAAGCAGATTCGAAAATTTAATTATTGTTGTCAGTAAATTCTTGAATATCATTGCCGGTATAGCTCTCACTGTTATGATGTTTTTAACAGTAATTGATGTGGCATTAAGGGCATTTGGTGCTCCGATAATCGGGACATATGAAATTGTAGCATTATTACTTGCATTGGTTATTGGTTTCGGCATTCCACAGGTCTCAATGGACAGAGGCCATGTTTACATGGAAATCCTCCTGAACCTTTTTTCGAAAAGAAATAAAGCGATTTTAAACACAACCACCCGTATTATATGTATATTTCTATTCATACTCATAGGTTATAACGTAGTCAGCGTTGGAAATGAATTCCGAATGT
Source organism: Spirochaetota bacterium (assembly GCA_016934735.1). Classification (GTDB taxonomy): domain Bacteria; phylum Spirochaetota; class UBA4802; order UBA4802; family JAFGDQ01; genus JAFGSG01. The sequence goes on from JAFGSG010000040.1 coordinate 5,709, forward strand.
CAGGTGAAGTCTCGCCCACCATTAAACTGCCATTTTTCCCAATGGCTTATGGCGTAGGAGTGTGCTGTTTTATAGAATGTTTTGTATTCATTGTTGATATTTTGAAAATATGGAGGGGTAAATATGAGTGAAATGATGATTGGTCTTGTAGGTCTTATTTTACTGCTTCTTCTTTTTACTACAGGAATAGAACTGGGCTTTGCAATGGCATTAGTCGGATTTGTAGGCTTTGCTTTTCTTAATGGTATACAATCTGCAATGATGCTCATAGGCAGTGATATATATAGTGTTATATCAAATTACGGGTATACAGTTTTTCCTCTATTTATTCTTATGGGGCAAATCGGATTCAATGCAGGCATAGCGGAAAAACTTTATGGAGCAGCTCATAAATTTATCGGCCATATTCCGGGCGGACTTGCTATGGCGACAGTGTTGGGAGCTACCGGATTTAAGGCTATTTGCGGATCTTCGGCTGCTACATCAGCGACATTTGCCAGTGTTGCAATCCCGGAAATGGACCGATATGGCTATGACAGAAGACTATCGACTGGAATAGTAGCTACTGTTGGGACACTCGGCTGTATTATACCGCCAAGCGTTGTTCTTATTATGTTCGGCATTATTACTGAACAATCCATCGGACAATTATTTTTAGCCGGAATAATTCCGGGACTCATTATAGCTTTCTTTTTCATGCTAATTATTTATTCATGGGCGAAGATTAATCCAAAGATTGCCCCCATGTCGGAAAGGTCAACATGGAAAGATAGAATTAGTTCGCTCCCTGAAGTTATATGGGTCATACTTGTCTTTATACTGGTAGTCGGCGGAATTATGACAGGTCTTTTTACTCCTACAGAGGCCGCGGCTGTCGGTACATTTGCTATCCTGGTTCTGGCAATAATTAGGAAGGGCATGAATTTTAAAGGCTATATTAAATCAGTTGTTGAAGCCCTTCGCACTGCAGGAATGCTTCTTATGCTCCTTGCGGGGTCAGCGATTCTTGGCCATTTTATAGCTGTAACCAATATACCGCAGAAAGCGGCAGATTGGGTGATTACACTTGCCATTAATCGATATTTAATTTTATTTATAATCTGCATCATTTATCTGATCGGTGGATCATTTATTGATGATCTTGCATTCATGATACTTGCTACTCCCATTTTTTATCCTGTTATACTTAAGCTAGGATTTAATGCAGTCTGGTTTGGAATAGTAATAGGTGTTGTAGTAATGATCGGGGTGGTTATACCACCGGTAGCTATTTGTGTTTTTGTTGTTAAAAACATAACCAAGGAACCAATGGGTCGAATATACCGCGGTGTATTGCCGTTCCTGATCTCTCTGGTAGTTGCATGGGGTCTTCTGTTGGTATTCCCTCAGCTGGCTCTTTGGCTTCCATCGTTGTTTTTTAATTAAGAATTTATTAATTATTTGATTTTAGATGCAAGGATAATATATTAATTTCTAAAATATTGAGCTAAAAATGATAATTGTTATTAATTTCGAAAAAAAATTTTATAAAGATATATAAGTTACATAATCGGAATTTAAAAATTATTTTTAATGGTGATTCGGTAGTATATTTACTTCACATGGTTACTATTAATCCCCGCCATTGACGGTGATAATAGAAAATATAATAAAAAGCAAAGCTGATTGGAATCAGCTCATCTTTTTAAAAGGAGGTAGTGATATGTTAAAAAAGTTAGTTTTATCAGTGTTTGTGTTTTCATTGCTGTTCTCCGCTTCTATTAATGCAGAGGAGGTGAAGCTTAAATTTGCTAACTATTTTCCGCCAATGCATATGAACTCTGTTGTAATGGGCAAATACTGTGAGGAGCTGAATAAAAAGCTTGCAGGGAAAGTAGAACTTACACAGTACACAGGCGGAACACTGCTCACTGCGCCTAAAATGGCAGCAGGTGTAGCATCCGGAATTGCAGATATCGGCCTCTCAAACTGTTCCTATTCCAGAGGGCGTTTTCCGGTTATGGAGATTACCGAGCTGCCGCTTGGATTCCCAAGCAGCTGGATTGCAACCCATATATCCAATGAATTCTATAATAAATATAAACCTAAGGAATGGGATCCATACCAGGTTCTTATGTTCAGCACCAGCCCGCCAAATGTTGTGCAGACGCAAAATAAAAAGGTAACAAATCTGCAAGCTTTGAAAGGACTTAGGATCCGTTCACAGGGGAGGCTTGCAGACATAGTAAAGTCGCTCGGAGCCACACCAACGCCCATTGAGATAGTGGATCTTTATGAATCACTTAAGAGAAATGTCGTTGATGGCAGCTATATTCCGCTGGAAACATTGAAAGGTTTTAAATTAGGCGAAGTGCAAAAATATGTTACCGGTGCAATAAATATAGGCAGTGTCTATGGCTTCTATGTGGTAATGAATAAGAACAAGTGGGAATCCCTGCCTCCAGACGTACAGAAAGTAATGAGTGATTTCAGTAAGGAATTTATAGGTAGATGGGCCGTTGAATGGAACAGGATTGATATTGAAGGGGCAGAATACTTTAAGAAGCTCGGCGGCCAGATACTGTCTATTCCGGCTTCCGAATCTGCTAAATGGGTTAAAGCTACTCAGCCCGTTATTAATGACTATAAGAAAGATTTAATAACCAAGGGCTATAAATCATCAGAAGTCGACGAATGGATAAAATATATAAAGACCCGAATAAATTACTGGAAAGCACAGGAGAAAAAAAGGAAAATACCGACAGCCTATAAGTATTAAGATTGTTTACTTAAGAGAGATCATATTTTTGTGCAGGACGGCCGCATCCAGCGTTCAGGCGAGATGCGGCCGTTTGATATTTATGAATAATTATTCGTTTATTTATTGAATAAATATGTAAAAATTTATTTCCAAAAATTTATTGATTTGATGATAAATTAAATCCTTTTCCTGAAAAAGTGGTTATTGAATAGTATGATATTCAGGCAGTCAATTTCAATAAAAAATTAATCTATTGCTGATTGGGGACTGGTTGATTATTTTTTTGTTGACTTTCCGACTCCGTCTTTTATCGTTGTCCTTAAGTGAATAAAACACTTGTTTGTTATATACAATTAAATATATATAAAATCTACATACACTTTACACAAATTATATTAATGTTAAGGTGCTAAATTCTGCTTATTATATTGATTTTTACGCAATTTTATACCCTTAACAAATATATCTCACTAAAAATATGCTAATATAGGAGGATTTATATGGACATTAAAACCATTGGAGTTGTAGGCGCTGGCGCTATGGGAAGCGGGATAGCCCAGGTATCGGCACAAGCAGGATTCAATGTTATTCTGAGAGATATTGAGGACAGGTTTGTTGAAGGCGGGATCAAGAATATAGATAAATTTCTCAGCAAGAGCGTTGAAAAGGGTAAAATGAGCGCTGATGACAAAAACGCGGTCATGGGAAGAGTTAAGGGAACAACAAAGATGGGAGATTTAAAAGATGCTGATTTTGTAATTGAAGTAATTATAGAAGTCATGGATGTGAAGAAAAAAGCTTTTGCAGAACTTGATGAGATCGTAAAACCGGGTGTTATTCTTGCTTCAAATACTTCTTCAATGTCTATTACCGAAATCGCGACTGCTACAAAAAGACCTGAAAAAGTCTGCGGCATGCACTTTTTTAATCCCGTACCTCTCATGAAACTTGTTGAAGTAATCAGAGGCATGAGGACAAATGATGAGACAATTAAAACCACGCTTGAACTTGCAAAGAAACTCGGGAAAGAACCGGTAGAAGTAAAGGTCGATGTTCCGGGATTCCTCGCAAACAGGCTTATGATTGCTGTTGCCATCGAAGCTATTAAACTTTATGAGCAGGGTATAGCTTCAAAGGAAGACGTAGATAAGGCTGCAAAACTCGGCCTTAATTATCCTATGGGACCATTTGAACTAATGGATTTAACCGGACTGGATATCAATTATCATGTAATGGATTATTTCCACAAAGAATTGCCGAAAGAATTAAAATGGGATCCGCCTTTAGCAATCAAGAATATGGTAAAAGCAGGACTGCTCGGAAATAAAACAGGTGAAGGCTGGTATAAGAAGACCAAATAAAGCCGGGAGGATATATGGGATACGAAACATTAATAGTTGAACGTGAAGATAAGGTAGGCATAATCAAGCTTAACAGGCCGCCTGTGAATCCGCTGAATACAATAGTATATAATGAGCTCTATGACGCACTTACCGAATTCGAAAATGACGATAATATCGGAGCTATTATTATAACCGGAAATGGCGAAAAGGCGTTTGCCGCCGGACTTGATATTAAGGAAGTTATGGGTAAGTCCGGTGTTGAAGCCCGTTATTTTTCAGAGAAGGTTTCAAAGAGAGCTTTATGCAAAATAACCAGTGTTGAAAAACCAGTCATAGCTGCTGTTTTTGGACTGGCGCTGGGCGGCGGATGCGAAGTAGCGATAGCCTGCGATCTAAGGATTGCTTCCGAAGATGCAATATTCGGACTGCCGGAAATTAATCTGGGGATTATGCCGGGATCGGGCGCTACTCAGAGACTTACCAGACTAATAGGGGTTCCAAGAGCAAAAGAAATGCTTTTTAGCGGAGATAATGTTAATGCTCAGGAAGCTTACCGCATTGGGCTGGCCAATAAAGTGGTGCCTAAAGACAAGCTCATGGAAGAAGCAAAAGCAATGGCGAAAAAAATGGCTTCAAAACCGAGAGTAGCGCTTGGGTTAATAAAAAGGTGTGTTGATAGCGGAGTAGATATGGATATTGAAACCGGTCTATCAATGGAAATTAATTCTTTTGTAATAGCATTTACTTCCGAGGACGGCAGGGAAGGCATAAATGCGTTCAACGAGAAGAGAAAGCCGAATTACAAAGGTAAATAATTTAATTAAGCTTAAGGAAATATTTTTTGTTAAAAATATTTAATTTTGTTCCAAGGAGATAAAATATTATGACAACTTTTACAAAAGCATATATCCCCTATAACGGATACTATTCAACTCCCTTTTGCCGGTGGCAGGGAAGTATGCAAAATGAAAACGCTATTGAATTAGGCGCAAAGACTGCGAGAAGATGGTTTCTCGAGAAAAAGAAAATTGATCCGGGCATTCTTGACTATCTGTATTATGGTGTCAGTATTTCCCAGCATCATCTTTTTTACAGTCATAACTGGGCAGCAGGCATGCTGACAGACAATAAGAAAAATCTGCCCGGCTGTATGATAAGCCAGGCATGCACCACTTCAACGACGATTCTTAATCTAGCGGCGCAGGCGATAGAGACAGGCATGGTTAATGTTGCTTTCGGCTTAATGTCCGACCGCACATCAAACGGAGCTCACACTATCTGGCCGAATCCGATGGGTCCGGGCGGGGAAGTTATTCACGAGAACTGGTTGATGGACAACTTTAACAGCGATCCCAATGTTTTCCCGCCTCTCAAAATGGTGCAGACTGCTGAGAACGTGGCAAAACAAGAAGGATTCACTAAAGAACAATGTGACGAAGTAGTTTTAAGGCGGTATGAACAGTACCAGATGGCTCTTGCTAATGACCGCGCATTTCAGAAACGTTATATGTTTCCAGCTGAGGTAAAAGTCTCCAAGAAAAAGACCGTACTGGTCGAATTGGATGAGGGTGTAACACCCACCACAAAAGAAGGTCTGGCTAAACTGGGACCTGCTGAAAAGGGTGGTGTGCATAGCTTCGCGGCTCAAACGTTTCCTGCGGACGGCAACTGCGGATTCATAGTTACAACAAAGGAAAAGGCAAAAGAATTGAGTGCTGATCCCAACATTGAGATCCAGATTGTTTCCTTTGGTTTTTCCAGAGTTAATCCGGGATTTATGGCTGCGGCTCCAGTACCGGCAGCACAGATGGCTCTTGCGAATGCGGGTTTAAAGATTACGGATATGAAAGCGATTAAGAGTCATAACCCATTTTCAACCAATGACTTGAACTTTGCAAAGAAAATGGGCAATGATATAATGAAAATGAACAACTATGGATCATCGCTGATCTATGGACATCCACAGGCTCCGACAGGCGGAAGAATCATAGCTGAAATGCTTGAGGAAATGTCCATGATTGGCGGCGGTTATTGTCTATGGACAGGCTGTGCGGCAGGCGATACAGGCGCGTCAATAATTTTTAAAGTAGGTTAAAAATACTGATAAATTAAATTGAATTTAAATCCCCGCTTTTTGCGGGGATTTTTTTTATTTAAAAGATCAGCTAAGATAATAAACAAAAATAAGTAATTATTGGTATTTAGTAAAGTAGACTATAACAGCAATAACAATAAGTATGACGGCTATAAGTAAAGGCATCAGATTTTTCTTTCTATGCTGGCCGCTTGCTTTCCATTTTATATCCTTAACAAGAGGGGCATCCGGATTTGCTACGGGCCGTCCGCATTTAGGGCAATCGCGTACCCATTCGTAAACTTCTTCACCGCAATGAACACATTTTGATTTTGATGGCATTTTTAACCTCCATAAAATTAAAATCTTTGTTCCTTATCAAACTAGTCAAATTAAGTCAAGTGTATTTTATAATATTTTTTCAATCAAGAATTGTAAAATGAGTTGAATTTATTTGTGAAATATAAATTATTAACCCACTAAAAAATGAAAATACTGTATATAGTATTATTAGAGCGATTCACGTTTGAGTGTGCATATCATTATAATACACTGATGGCTTTAAGATTGAAATAGATTACAAAATTTTCTGCGGAATCAGGCCTTAATGGGTAATTTTTCTTATTTTTAAGAGCTTTTACATCAGGCCTGAAAGGCGTCCTCAAAAATTTTGTAATCTATTTCAATCTTTGGCAATTTTAGCCAATTATCTGAAAGTGAATAGGCAAAAGTTAATTGCTCAAAAGGAGAATTTTTTATGACAAAAATATATGTTTTCCCTGGGCAGGGTTCACAGACAATAGGAATGGGGAAGGAATTATTTGATCAATTCGCCTTTTTAATAAAACAGGCTGATCAGATTTTAGGATATTCAATTAAGCAGCTATGTCTGGAAGATCCTGATAAAAAATTAAACAGCACGGATTATACTCAACCTGCTCTGTATATAGTAAACTCGCTTATGTATCTGAAAAAAGTGCAGCAGTCCGGTAAACCGGATTTTGTTGCAGGACATAGCCTGGGAGAATACAACGCTCTTTTTGCAGCTGAAGTATTCGATTTTGCAACAGGATTAAAGCTGGTGCAGAAGCGCGGCGCAATTATGTCAAAAGCAGAGGGTGGCGGTATGGGTGCTGTAATAGGACTAGCGCCTGAAAAGATTAAGGAAGCGCTTAAAAATACCGGGCTGGAATCAATTGATATTGCAAACTTTAATTCTCCGGGCCAGACTGTTATATCAGGCCCAAAAGCGGACATAGGTAAATTGACCGGCGTTTTTGAAAAAGCAGGTGCAAGATTGTTTGTTCCATTAGCTGTAAGCGGTGCTTTCCATTCGCGTTATATGAAGCCTGCAAAAGAAGAGTTTGAAAAATATTTAGAGCAGTTTACATTCAAGTCGCCGAAAATTCCTGTTATTGCTAATTATACTGCAAAAAAATACGATGACAATGTTATTAAGGAGAACCTTGCATTACAGATATGTAATCCGGTACGGTGGGTGGAAACAGTTATGTTTTTAAAGCAGCAGCCGAATGCTGAGTTTGAAGAAATTGGGCCTGGGAAAGTATTGACAAAGCTTATTGCTCAGATTTAATATATGTGGGTTTTGTCAGAGACAATTTTAAAATTTTTACAGGGGCAATAAGTGATTGAAAACAACTTTATAGCTTTATATGAAAAGTTATTAATCAGCCCTGACAATGCAGACAAAGAATTTATTATAGCCGGGAAGACTTATAAAGAAGTATATGATCTGGCTTCCGGTATTGCAGAATTATGCAGAAAAACGAATGTTAATACTCTGTGTCTGTGCACTGAAAATAAAGCTGTAATTATTGCCTCTTTGCTTGCTTCAATCAGTTGCGGCCCGTCAGTGCTTCTCCCGCATTCATTTGATAAAAGAACAATCAGAGAAATGAAAAGTGCTGCTGGTTTTGATCTGGTACTCTCGGATAAACCGGAGGAAATGCCATTGCAGCTTGAAGTCGTTACGCCTGACCAGATAGGCTTAAAAGGTAAGCCTCTTTCACAATTGCGCGATCCTGATTCGGTTTTTTTAAAACTATTTACAGGCGGTTCCACAGGTAAATCAAAGATATGGCAAAAGACACCTCGAAATATATTTTCGGAAGCTTTGTATCATTCAAATGCTTTTAATGTTTTAGATGAGGATATTTTTGTATCCACAGTTCCGCCGCAGCATATATATGGCTTACTGTATTCTGTCCTTATCCCGTTCATATCTTCTGCAAAAGTAATCGGTCAGACCTGTACATTTCCGCAGGAAATAATATCATCAATAAAGGATAATTCAGGCACAATATTAGTCAGCATTCCTGTGCATTACCGTGTTCTTAAAAGCAGCTCTTTAAATTTTCCATCACTCAGGCTTGCTCTTTCTTCCGCAGGCAGTCTGGAATATGCAGATGCTGAATATTTTTTTAAAGAGACAGGAATTGCAATCGCAGAGATTTTCGGATCAACTGAAACCGGTGGAATCGCACTTAGATATAATTCCGGGCAGGAGAAAGCATTCATGCCTTTTAAAAATATCGACTGGAAAATTCAGGATGGAAAACTGTCTGTACAATCGGACTTTATTTCTCCGGAATTACCAAGAGATGCTGAAGGCTATTATATAACAGAAGACAGGGTAGAGAACGCAGGTGAAAATAATTTTATGCATCTAGGACGGGCTGACGGTATAGTAAAAGTAGCAGGCAAACGCGTTGATTTAAAAGAGGTCGAGAATAAGCTGAAACAGATAATCGGGGTTGCAGATGCTGCTGTAATAGCATTGCCCGTATCAGGGGGCAGAAAGAACGTAATTGCGGCAATAATCGAAGGAAGCCTTGACCATCAGACTGTGAAAAAGCGTGCCAAAGAACTTCTCGAACCATATGCTCTTCCAAGAAAGATTAAGATTGTAGAAAAATTGCCTGTAACTGCGGCAGGTAAATATGACAAACAAAAAATTATGTCTTTCTTTAAATTGTAGCAGAGGCGGTCTTTCTCCTACAATGGATTATCTTTCGTAATTTGCAGTATGTCGTGAAAATAGCGGTTGTTAAATTGACTTTTGATTTTACATGTTGAGAAAACAATCGTAGAGTTTATACCTGAATTTGTAAAAACAGCCGCTTTCTTTGCTGTTATTCTTACTCCCGCGAGATCGATTTTGCTGTTGGAGATGGATAGTCCTGTATCGGCTGTAATGGAGCCGCCTGTAATTGTGACTATAGAATCAATTGCGTTAAATGCAGTTTTACCGGATTCAATTATAACATTTTCAATTTCAACCCATGAATTTGTAATTTTAATATTATTCACGGTTACATCAATTATTTGTATGTTCCGGCAATTATTTAATTCAATTGTATTGTAATCTCCTTTGATAATCAAGTCTTGTTTTCTGTTTAATATGATGTTTTTTTTGTCGGATGATTGTATTTTTTTATGAATTTTTGGAGGCTCTGCTGAAAGACATTTAATGACAAGATCATTGAATTCATCCGGTTTTTCTATCATTGGATTATGGCCGAGGCCGGGCATTACATTAAGGCTTGAGTTTGGAATATTAAAAGCAAGCATTTTGCCTGTTCTGAGAGGGGCGATCGCATCTTTTTGTCCCCAGATAATAAACAGCGGAATATTTACTTTATTTATCGGTTCGCTGAAGTCATCATAGATTAACGCTGCTGAAGCAATTTTTTGAGGAGTTCTAAGCAGCCTGGATCTTAAAAACGAATTTTCAAGAATTAAGGATAGTTCTTTAGGTATTATTTGATCAGTTTTATCTATAAAATTCATTTCGATAAATTGGCTTAAAATATCCAACTCATCACTGAAAAGTTTATATTTGTTTATACTTGATATTTTTGTTGATGCAAGACTTTTTGTAAATGCTGCTCTGTATAAAATACCTGCAGCATCCACAAGAATAAGGCGCTGCAGACTTTGAGTATATGTGCCTGCGTAACGTAGCGATATTGCCCCACCCATTGAATGGCCTATTAGATACATTTGTCCGTAAACATACGTGTCATAAATCCACTTTATCAGTGCAGCGTAATTTGCGGGAGAATAAAGAGCGTCCCCTTTATCTGACTTTCCGAATCCTGGAAGGTCAAAGTAGATCACCCTGTATTGCTTCTCAAGTACAGGAACAATATCTTTCCATATATTTGAAGCGTCTTCTCCTACGCCATGAATTAAAATAACTGTGGTTTTAAACTGGTCTCCTGAATCGTAAAAATATATATTGCCGTTGAATACAGGCTCATGGATAAATTTTGTATTATCAGATACCTTTTCATTGTCATCACTTTGTTCTGAAAAACTGAAGGATGCATCAAAAATAAGCAGAGAAAAAATTATTGCTAATAAGGTTTTAATTTTCATTTTATTATAAAATAATTAAGTATTTGTTTTTAATTTATCTTTAAATTCCTTCATGTTTGTTCTATGATTATATATAATAAATATAGCAGTAAGTAAAGAAATAAATGATGCACAAATATTATAGTTTGCAGCTTTTATTGCAGCGAAAACAAGAATAAGTAACATACAAATGGAAGCAATAAAGGATACTCTTATTATTTTATAAACAACCACCCATACAACAGCTGCGCAGGCAGATAAAAGCGGATTTATTAAAGCTGTAAATCCGAGATAATTTGCAACTCCTTTGCCTCCGCGGAAGTTATGAAAACATGGGTATCTGTTTCCGAGAATCAGGCTAAGGCATATCAAAGGTGCGTATTCAGGCTTAAGAAGATAAAGTGAAAGCGCTGAAAGCGCGACTGCTCTGCTGAAATCAAGTAAAAACACGACAGCTGCCCAGAAAAATCCGGCCTGTCGATAAATATTTACTGTTCCAGGATTACCGCTGAATTTGCTGCGCGGATCTTCTTTTTTACGGATTCTAAAAAGAAGTACTGAAAAGTTGATTGAGCCTGTAATATACGCAGCAATAAATAAAATAATAATTGTCAGCATTATTTTTCGAATTCAACCAGGGTAAAAAGATGATTGTCTATAGTACTGTGATACGCATTATTTTCAACATTATTAATTAAAAATGTGCTTAAGTTATGCGAAATATTTATAACCTGAACATTTTTCCATGAACTTGTAAGCTCAAGATCAAGGGCTTTCGTAACCGCTTCTTTTATGGACCAGATTCTCAAACTGGCTTCTTTTTTATCCATGTTTGAAGAATTAACAAGATCTTTTTCCTGTTCATTCATATATATATGTCCGGCTTTCACTACTGTTTCTGATATTTCTTCTATATCAATGCCGATGTATTTGTGCGATGCGGCTGCTGCTGCAAATCGGCTGTCATGTGAAACCGAGCAGTAGTACTGTTTACCGGCACCGGGAACCGGGCAGGAAGGATAAATTTTATTTTGTATAGTTGTTATCTGATTTGCAGGTATAATACAGTTTTCTTTTGAAAGTTTTCTGGAAAGATATTTACATGATATTCTGGCACCAAGGTAACTTTGCCTGCGTTTTTCTCTCATTGGCCCAAATCTTTCAAGTTCAGTATGTGAAAGCGTTTTTTCGGCAAAACTGGAAATCGTATCTAATTCAATAATTGAAATTGCATCACATCTGGAGACAATATCATTTAACGAATTATCCTTTTTTCTAATTATCCAAACAGGAGGTTTGAGTTTACCTCTGTTCGCATCCATTAATTTTACGTTAAAACCGGTCTCGCAAAGATTGCCTCTTAAATCATATATCCATATGTCAAAGATAAAAATACCGGTTTCTGATGGTTTAGGAATAATTCTGGTAAAATATTTGTTGCCTGGTATTGACGGATTAATAATTACGCGTTGTTCAAATTCTACAGGAAAAGCTGTAATTCCAGAATATGTTTGTGCCCAGACGCTGGCTGCATGCAAGGCAGCGTCAAACACAAACGGTGAACCAAGAGGGCCGTTTATTCCATATTCAGGAGCTTTGATATAAGAAATAGCGCCGCTTTCAGCTATATATAAAGTACCGGTTAAATTCTGATACGATGGCCCGAAAGGTACAAGTTCGTTGTAAATCTGACTGTCTGTAACCCGCATGCAAATGCCCTCAAGAGCTGAAGCTAAATCATAAGTTAAGTGGTTGAAAACAGGGGTATCTTTTCTGAATTGTATAACGACATTCTCATTTGTGCGTGTTATTCCTGATTTTATTAATTTAGTTTTTGTCAGAAGCCTGGAAACTGTTACGCCGTTGTCATAAGATTCAATTTTATTTAAAGCCTGGATTTTGTTCGATTCATTTATATCGATAAATTTGCCGAACACTGCATTATAAAGAACGCGGTTATTTAATTCAGGTTCATGAATTTTCAAATGATTTGATAATATCTGGCATAATTCGACTGCAGGGATGACTGTCTTTCCGGCAAATGTGTGGTCTTTTGTATATGGGGCAATGTCTATCTCTATTGGAAAAATTTGTTCTCTGATTATTTTATGTTTATCGGAAAGTTTTTCCATAACTCAACCGTTTTGGGATCTATTGCAACAGGAATGCCTGAAGTATTTGAAGCGCAGTGCTGGGTATAGCCAATGCATACAATATCTTTTGATTCAACATGCGTTATTATGTATTTAAATTGCAGTTTTACGCGTTCTATTTTATCGGGCCTTGTGTGTATCCACATCAGATCGTCATAATGAAGCGGCCGGTAGTATTTTATGCCTATATCTATAATGGGATAGACGTAACCGCTTTTTTCAATATCATAATACGGATATAAGTTATCCCGCATAAGAGTTGCGCGGCCTTGTTCAAAATAGCGCAGATAATTGGAATGATAAACTACTGAGGATCGGTCTGTATCAGCATATAAAGTACGGTGCTGGCACCTGTGCCATATATGGCCGGTTGAGGTTTCCTTCACATAGCGTGAATCTCCGTTATATGTTTCTATTTTGAAAGGCTTTGGTTTCATTTTATACTCCCTTAAATATCACGCAGCAGTTTGTTCCGCCAAAGCCGAAAGCATTTGACAGAGCTATCTCAAAATTCTGTGTGCGCGGAACATTCGGAACAACATCAATGTCACTGAAAGCCGGGTCAGGTATATGGTTTATTGTAGGAAGAATGGTGCTTTTTTGCATTCCTTCGATTGTAAGCGCTGCCTCAATTGCCGCGCAGCCTGCGAGTGTATGGCCGAGTTGGGATTTGTTTGAAGAAACAGGTATTCGTTGAAGTGATTTTCCAAATGCGCTTCTAAGACAGCCGACTTCGCTTCTGTCTCCTGTCTGGGTTGAGGTACCGTGAGCATTTATATATTGAATATCTTCAGGTTTTAGTCCTGCGTCGTCAATTGCCTGGTTTATACATCTGATGATAGTGTCTTTATTCGGTTTTGTAAAATGATACGCGTCCGAAGTCCAGCCGATTCCTAATATTTCAGCTTTTGATTTTAAGCCGTAAACATTGAGCATTTCCTCAGCTGCAAGGATAAGAGCGCCTGCGCCTTCAGAGAGAATAAAGCCTTTTCTGTCCTCACTGAACGGCCGGGATGCCTGGCTTGGATCGCCGTAGGCGCGGTCTTTGGGCCTGACTTTAAGAGTGGCATTCATATTGTCGAATCCATGAATGATTTCCGGGAGTATAGGTGCATCTGCACCGCCTACTATTGCAAAGTCGCAGTCTCCGTCCCGTATCATACGGGCGCCGAGTCCGATTGAATGATTGCCTGAAGCGCATGCGCCCTGCGGTGAAAATATCGGTCCAGTGAATCCCAGAAGCATGCTTGCTTTGCCCGCCGGAAGGTTGCCGCACAGGTTCGGCAGCAGATACGGGCTTATTTTAAGGGGTTTGTTATTTATAAGATTTTCCATTGCCACACGGAAGGCATCGTGGCCGTTTATACACGAGGCCATCAGGCAGGCTGTTCTTGGGCCGGTTTCTTTATCGATCTCAAGACGGGCATTATCCAGAGCCTCTTTGCATACGGCCATTGTTAAAAAAATAAAATCCGCGTTCCAGTTATAAATTTCCTTTTCATCAGTAAAATCAAGAGTTAACGGATCCCAGTCAGGTATTTCTCCTACAACATTACAGTCTGACTGAACTTTAAATTTGGTTAGTTTTCTAAAACCAGCTTCGGATTTTATTGCTTTATCCCATGTCGCGGAAAATGTTTTACCAAGAGGTGTTATTGCTTCATAGCCTATTACAAAAACTCTTCTATTCTTTGGTGCCTTCATACACAAACCTAAACCACTGATTAAGTAGATTAAAATAATATTTTAAAATGTATTTATGATATGACCGTGCAAAAGTAATCATAGCAAATAAATTGTTTTATAATTCAAAATAAGGTTTTGGGACGCACTCTAAATAATTTTGATCCCAATAAGCATGTATTTCAAATAAAAGCAATAAATTTTAATTCATGAATATCGATTAAGATAAATCAGGATCATTCATATGCAGACAGTATAATCTGCAATCAATTTATTCTTCTAAATACAATACATGAATTGCATCCGCCGAATCCGAATGCATTTTTTAACACAAATTCCTGTTCAGCTTTTCTCGATCTATTTGGTACGCAGTCCAGTACTAATTCTGGATCGGGCGTATAGTTAATTGTCGGAAGCAATGTATCAGTCAGCATGCCTTCCATTGAAAAAATTGCTTCAATACCGCTTGAAGCTCCCATACAGTGTCCGAGCTGCGATTTGTTAGCTGATGTCGGCGGTATGTTATTTCCGAATGCATCGTTTAAAGCTTTAACTTCAACGCTGTCTCCAATTTTTGTGGACGTAGCATGAGCGTTGACAGCATCAATATCATTGGGTTTAATGCCGGCATTATCTATTGCTAGATTGATACATCTTCTGACTGTTTCAAAGTTAGGGGCAACAAAATGATGCGCGTCGGATGTCATTGCCCATCCTGACATCATAATTCTGAAATTTAAACCATGAGCTTCTGCGAATTCTTTTGAGGCGATAATTATTGAGGCAGCTCCTTCGGATACTACAAATCCTCTGCGGTTGACGGAGAAAGGCCTGCTGGATTTTTCTGGAGGTTCGGGGGGCTGGCCTTTCTTGGGAGTATACGATCCTTTCATGGATGCAAAACCGCCGACTATCGGTTCTACGAGCGAAAAATCCACTGCGCCGCAAATAACTGCATCAGCCATTCCCTGCTCAATCATCATTGCGCCTATTATCATGGAAGTGCATCCTGTGGCGCAGGCTGTTACGGTTGATACAATAGGGCCGGTCGCGTTTGTTAAGATTGATATTTTACCTCCGACCATGTTTATGCATGAATTCGGGTTGGTGAACGGATGAGGAAGTTTGCCTTTGGCTGTTAATAACCTGTCCGCATTAATGACAGCATCAAGCCCGCCTACAGCTGAACTGAAAGTGATCCCTATTCTTGAGGATAGTTCGGGCGTAATTTCAATTCCGCTTTTTTTAAGAGCTCTGTGAACTACAAGCATTGCATATTTAAAGATGGGAGATGTCCAGTTTGCAAGTTCACGCGGGCTCAGAAAAGGGTAGGGTGTACAGTCTATTTCATCAACCTGTCCGGCAATTTTTACCGGAAAATTTTCGCGTACAGGAAAGCGTGTAAGTTCGCCTATGCCGCATTCTCCGTTAACTGCACGCTTCCATTGGCCTTCAAAATCCGTGCCGAGAGGGGATACTGTGTCGTATCCTAATATGACTGCTTGTTTGTTGTTGTTTTTTAACAAAGTAAATACTTAATAATAATTTATTTTAATCTCATCCGCGGACCCCCTAAATTGTCCTGAGGGGGACTTAATAATAAGTTAAGCTCAGGAGGCTAAGAGTGGGTAATCACCATGGAATAAACTGATATAATTTTGCAAACATTTCGTAGACTTCAATCCAGTTTTGAAGATCTTTCTTTGTTTTTATATGCGCTCTCTTGTTAACCATTACCCAGCTCATGTGTGCAGCTCCGTCTTTGCATGTGGAGCAGTCGCGTGTCTCTGATGTGCAGCATCTGTGCATTGTCTTTAAATCTGATGCCCAGCGGATAAAGTGTATAAGTCTTTTTGGCTGTGGATAACGCTTGTCGAGCGGCTCTGTTACAGAAGGGCATTCTTTCCAGCCGAAGGAGCGCCCCATCATTTCTCCGGTTGTTATAATTTTATGATAATATTTACTCGAAATAACAGTATCAGGATATTTGTCAAGCATATCATCCATTTCAGAGCAAATATCCTTTAATTGATCTTCTGACCAGAAGAAGCCGTCAACATCTTCGTCATTGGATAAAAGCTGTAAATGTACTTTTAGTCCTACATTTCTAATTTTTTTAATAATCTTTTCCGTAAGGCCTACCTGTTTGGGCGTGATCGTGTATAAGTAATATGTGTATGGGTCGCCTTCGTAGTTTTTACTTGATATCGCAAAAACATTTTTGCCTCTTAGCACTTTTTCATCTTCTTCATCTCCCCAAAGCGAGATTCCGACCATCATGTCGGGGAATCGGTCACGCGGCACTTTAATAATTCCGTTAGTGGCGCAGTAGGTAGGGAGCCTTTTATAAAACGCTTCCACTCTGTCAAGATGAAGAGTTGGTTCCCCGCCGATTAATATAGCAAGATTAACACCTCGGTCTTTTTCTTTATCTATGAATTGTTCCCATTTGTTCAGGTCATTTTCTTCAACTGCTTTTTTATGCTCGTCAGAAGAAAAGAAGAAGCAGCCTTTGCAGCGAAGATTGCATTGGTTCGTTACATCGTAGATTGAACTTCGGATATTCAGTCTTGAGATGCGTTTATATCTTTCAAGCCATTCTTTATCTAAAAGTGAACTGACTGTTTCCATGAAAATTTTCCTTAAAATACAGTTACTGTAAAATAATTTAACATACCCACAGAACCACAGGGATTCAGGGTATTAAAGTATCTGTGGTAATATTTTATAATTCAAAACCCGGCGGCGCATATAAAGTGTCACAGAGATTTTTGCTTTTCTCATATCCTCTTACCCATATGGACAGATAAGTATCTACGTAGTCTAACCATGATTTAAACGATTCCGGATTGACTGCATGCCTGTAGAGCCGTGCTGTTACAACAGCACTGCCGGATGCATAATGCCTGCAGTCTGCGCAGTCAGTGTCTGGCACGCAGCAGGCTGCGCTTCTGTCCCAGGTTAGATCCGTTCTGTATTGTCTGAAAGATCTGCCAAGGCCGATGTCCGTAGAGGGATTGACTCTCGGATATGAACATTTATAAAGGTCATGGAGAGATTTTTCATGAGTATGGGCAACAGCGCTGTACGGTGAAAATAATACATTACCCGGATATTTGGCAAGTAAATCAATCATTGTTTTTCTGGTATACGCAAGTGATTCCTTATTATGTCTGAGAGGTCCTGTGTATCCCACGGGTGATGAGAACATGTTGAATGTGATTTTGCATTTATTTGCAGAAATCACTTTCATTACTTCATATATTTCATTAATATTTTCCTTTGTGAAAGTATAAACAAAAACCGCTCTGGGATCGCCTTTGTAATTGCTTATTTGTTTTTCTAAAAGATTATTCGCGCCGCGTGTTCTCGCAGTAGTTTCGTCGTTTCCCCATACTGAAATATGTATCATATAATCAACAGATTCAGGTATATGTATAAAGCCGTTTGTGGCAATGCTTCCAAGGGGTATTTCTTCATGGCATACTTTTAAAAGCTCCGGAGAAAGTGACGGCTCAGCACCTGCCAGCACAACATAAGTTATGCCGCGTTTTTTTTCTTCACGCATAAGACTGCGCCATGCTTCAGGGTCACGGTTTTCTTCGGCAAATTGTTTTTCTCCTTTATAATAGTAGCATCCGTCGCATTTCAGGTTGCATCTGTTGCTCATGTCATAAGTTGTTTCGCGCAGGAAGAAGAATTTTTTTACTTTTTCCCATCGTTCTCTTATAGCCGGATCGGTTAAAAGATCGGAAAATTTCCATTTGGCTATTGATTTTTTATTATCGTCTTTTATTAAAGATCCGGCAAAATCAGCCATATTAAGTTTTTGGTTTGTCTGCATTTTAGTTATTACTTATCTTTTAGTTCTTTCTGGATATAGTCTGAAATCAGTCTTACGGTTTTCAAAGTAGGATAATCATCTTCATCAATGATAATATTGTATTCATCCTGAAGCACGAGTGCAACAGTGGTAAGATCCATGCTGTCAATTCCAAGTTCGTCAACAAGGTCAAGATCAGGATCAAATGTTTCAGCAGTAATATCCTCAAGTTTTAATTCGGAAATAATAATCTCCGCTATTTTAAGCATTATATCTTTTGCTTCTATTGTTTTTGCCATTATTTTTCCTCCATTAGGCTATTTATGTTGTAAATAGTATAAATTCTGTTGAATTTGCAAAGAATCATTTATTGTTACAATGGTTTTCAGTGTCTTCTACAGTAATAATACCCATGCAGGCTATATTATCTTCTTTTAAAATTTTAAATGTATATGTATCGGATATATTTTCCATTGATGTTATAAAAATATTAAGCATCTCTTCCGGCTTAACAAGGAATTTGAACCTTACTTTTTTTAAGGAAATTATTTTTAAATTTTTTGAATTATCTTTAAACTTATTTTTAATTAAATCAAAGATAATTGATAATTCTGCGATTCCCGGTAATATGGGTTCGCCAGGAAAATGACCTGAAAACCACGGTGAATCAGCAGGAACGGATGCTTTCGCAAGAATATTTTTTTGTGAATCGATTTCAAGATTTGTAAGTGAATACCATGAACCGTTCATTTTATTTTTTAAGCAGGTACGTTTTTTAAGATATAATTAACTATGTCCTGAACTGTACGGATTTTTTTTAATTCTTCTTCATTGACCTTTAAATTATATTCCGATTCGAGCGTAGCTATCATGTCAAGAGCGTCTATGCTGTCCAATTGAAGATTCTCAAATAAATTAGCTTCAGGTGTAATCTTTTCTTCCGGAACCTCAAAATCATTTATTAAATAGCTCTGTACAAGTTTATAAATTTCATCAGTATTCATCAGTAAAATATCCTGCATTTATTTAAAAGCCATCTAAATACTTTTAGATGGCTTTTAAATAACATTAATTATTAATTGTTCAAAAAAGTCAATAAAACAATATTTATTCCTGGAAAATAATGTCAAGTAAAAAAAGCCAATGTATACTCGCTTTTATATGCAATTACTGTTAATTGGCCATGACTTTTGTGTTAATAATTTCAGCAAGCGGTATTATGTTTAAACCCGCAGTCTTAAGTCCCTGAAATATTTGTTTAAATTCATTCATTAAAGCATTTATATCATTTTTATTTCCGGGTTTTACGTCATGTAGCAGAATGATATCATCGGGGCCTGCTTTTCTTAGAATTTTTTTTGCAAGTCCCTTTATTCTTCTATTGCCGGCGTCCAGCCCTCTGCAACTCCAGTTTACGCAGTACATATTAAGATTAAGCAGAACATTGCGGAGCCTGGGATTTGTTATGCCAGCCGGCGGTCTGAATGCAAAAGCGTTTATTCCGAATTTTTGCAGGATATTTTTGCAGATGTTTATCTCGTTAAACAGCGTGTTTGTTTTCCGAAGCATAAGGAACGGGTCGTGCCTGTATGAATGGTTGCCAATAGAATGTCCCTGTGCCAGTATTTGTCTGATAATATGAGGATAGCGTTCTGCGTTTTCGCCTGTAACAAAAAAAACAGCTTTAGCAGAATGTTCAGCAAGCAGTTTTAGAACAGCAGGAGTCACGTCAGGATCTGGCCCGTCGTCAAAGGTAAGGGCAACAGCTTTTATGCCTGAATTACCTTTGCTTATAACAGGAAGAAAAAAGCTTAGTCTTGTAATGAAAGGCGCAGAAAGGCATATAATCAGAAAGAGCAACAGGGGTACAGGAGCAAGTTTTGTATTAAAAAATATAAGTACAACTGAGAATAGCACTGCAGCAATTCCGGAAATATGAAAAGGAGAAAGCGGAAAAAATGAGAAATTTTTCACTGAATTAAGCGCTCCCATAGCGGACCTGTGTAACCATGCCTGTACATGCGTTTCAGCAGCCTGGAGATTTTTAATCCGCCTGAACCTATAACCCAATTGGATCTGCCGTTCGCATGATCTTCAATTGTTTTAATTATATCATTGTATGATATTGCTTTGGATTGATAGAATACCGGTTCAAGCAGAGAGTTCGAGTCCGATATTTGTCCTTCTGTTTTAGCAATTTCATAGAGTTCAGTATGAGGATAAATTCTCATTCCACAGAAAATAAAGAATATCGTTTTGGATAATTTTTCGGCATTTTTAAGGGATTTTTCGAGTGTAGTAATATTTTCACCAGGGCCTCCGAATAGAAGGTAATGTGCAACATGTACTCCTGCCCTGGAAGCAAGATCATGTGAAGTAAAGATGTCCTTTACTTTAAACGGTTTTCGGTAACTGGCAAGCATATTATCACACATGGATTCTGTACCGAATTCTGCGTGTGTAAGTCCTGAGTCTGCAAGTATGCGGTAATAATCGGCCGGAGGATTGGTGGGAGCAAAGAAGGCTCCCCACGGAATCGAAAGGCCTGCTTTAACGAATGCTTTTGCAACTTCCATGCTGTGAGGATAACTGCAGTTTAGAGCAGAGTCAGTAATAAATAAGTATTTGGCACCTGCGTTCTGGAGTTCCAGTGCAGTTTTAGCGATCTCTTCCGGATTAAACAGCCTTAAGCGTACTCCTTCTATATGCGGATAAGTACAATATATACATTTAAAGGAACAGCCTCTCTTTGTCTGAAGATTGAGCATTCCTCCTTTTTCTAAATAATAGTGAATATATGAATTACCGGAATTAAAATTCCTTATAATGCGGTTATCCCATGGTTCAGGAATAACAGCATATGAATTTTTTGATATTATGCCGGGTATGGCACTGGTATCTTTTTTTTCCTGGATGGCATTCAGCAGAAGTCCCAGCCGTTCTCCTTCGCCCATAATACCATAGTCAGCATCCAGTGCTTTCATAAATTCCAAAGGAAAAATCGTAAAAGCGCTTCCTCCAACTATTATAAGAGCGGATGAGTTTTTCCTTAGTTCCCGTATCAGATCTTGATATTGTTCTATGAAATATTTCGTATCTTTCGCATCTGTGTTGTCCACATTCCTTAATGAAATACCGATTACATCAGGTGTAATAGCTTTAACAGCGGTTCCGATAGATTCAGCATCTTCAAATTCATTAAAATCAATTATTCTGACTTTGTGATTTGCTGAAAGACTGCCGGCAACATAATCCAGGCCCAGCGGGTAGACAGGATAAGGCTCTTTAAGTTTATTTGCTGAAATTAAAACTATGTTCATTCGAGTTATATAAAGCCGTTATTAGAATTTGTTAATGCTTTTTAATTCATTATAAAATATTTCACTTCCAACTATATCTTTTACAGTCATCAAAGAGCCAAGCGCTGTGCCGAGAATGCCGGGAGCAAGTACGCTCTGGCCGGCAAGATACAATCCCTTGACAGAAGTCCTGTTAAGGGAGGCTGTTTTTAACAGCTGATCGGCAGAACGAAGTACGCCGTACGCGGAACCGTCCGGGCTGGCAACCCAGTCTCTTATTGTCAAGGGGGTATAAACATCAAGCAATTTAATTATTTTAAGAATGCCAAGATAATTTGAAGCTGGTTTAGCCAGTTCTTCGGCTTCTTTCTCTTTTTTGTCGATGTAATCATTGCCTCTTCTGCCGCTGTATGTGTTTTCCCATTTTTTCCAGTTGCTGATTTTATCTGTGGAAATGATAGTAAGAAGATTTATATCCGGTTTTTCAGTTGTTCTAAGCTGGAAAAACACACCCTTTGATAAAGAGCCGTCTTTGGCAACCTTAAGTTTAAAAATGTTATAGGGCAATTCTTTATGAGCATTAGAATCGAGCGCATATTGTGCTGAAAACATTCCATCAGTATTTTCAATTTGATTTATCCGTTTAATATAAGCTGGCTTAGCGGCTCCTTCCTGTAAAATATTAAGCATTGTTTTAGGATGAATTGCTGCTATAATTGTATTTACTTTTAGCTCCAATCCTGATTTTAGTTTAATGCCGCATATGATGCGGTCATTTGTCAAAATTTTATCCGCTTCTTCATCAAGGAATATTTCTCCTCCGAGTTCCTTAAATCTGTCCGCAAATATATCCGCCATATCTGATCCGCTTGTTTTTAATCGCCATGATGAAAACAGGTAGGTGGAAAGAACATTATAATGATAAAAAACAGGGCATTTAATTAAAGGAAGCCCGATCCATGTACACGGTACTTCAAGAACACTGCGCAGGTTTTTTGAACAATTTAACTTTGAAAGAAAGCCGCCTATGGAATCAAATAATTCAAATGAAGAAAAAATTGAATGGTTATCATTCCTGCCGAAAAGAAAGTCGAGCGACTGCATCATGGACGCGACTTTTTTTAATCCTGTCATTATTTCAGTTATTTGCGCATTATCCGATGGAAATTTTTCCCTGAGAGCATTTTCATAAGCTTCGATTCCGGACGGCAGTTCAAATGAAAAGTCATCAAATATATATTTGTCTATGGGACTATCAATACCCATACGCTCCAGAGAAAGCCTTGAAGTAACACCGAGATAATCAAATATTCTGCGCAGAGGCTGATCCTTATCCAGAGATCCCAGATAATGCACACCGACAGGGCAGTTTATGCCGTTTCGCTTATAGCTTCGCATCATGCCGCCCGGTTCGCGGTTTTTTTCAATTATTGTAACTTTATATCCGAGTTTTAATAATATTATCCCGCAGGAAAGCCCGCCTATGCCTGAACCTATAATTAAAACATTATTAGTGTAATTTTTATTCATTAGAGGCCTGTTCATATTTCATGAGTTGAATTATGGTTACCTCTAATAATCAAATTTGGATGTAACCATTGGGAACAGATTGCTGTAAAAATCAGGTTTTTTATTTGATAAAACAATAAAAAATCTGATTTTTAGAGGTTCCAATTATATTATTTTAAGCAGAAAGTTATAGTCAAGTAAAAGATTTAGTGCATTAAATATGTATAGTAAATATCTTGACTTAATTGAATTATTTAAAAAGTGTTGCACACTTATTATAATTATTTTAAGCGGTATTTTATAAAATTTACTTGCGAAAAGGATTATTTGTTTATTAGATAAACAGAATAAATAATTTTTTCCCATTGGTCGAATAAGTAAAGGCTCATAAAAACTATGTTCATAAATTCATATTAAGGAGATAAGAATATGGCAAAAATGTATTATGACAAGGATGCCAATCTGGGCATCATAAAGAACAAGACGATAGCAGTAATAGGCTATGGCAGTCAGGGACATGCACAGGCTCAGAACCTGCGGGACAGCGGGCTCAAGGTTATTGTATCCGAGCTGGCGGGCACAGATAATTACAAGCTTGCGCAGAAGCATAAATTTAAACCTGTGCCTGCAAGCGAGGCTGCGCAAAAAGCGGACATTATTCAGATCCTTGCACAGGATCATATTCAGGCGAAATTATACAAGAATGAAGTTGAGCCGTTTTTAAAAACGGGCAAAACACTTGTTTTTTCACACGGATTTAATATCCACTTCGGCCAGATCGTTCCTCCGAAAAATGTCGATGTTATAATGGTAGCTCCCAAGGGTCCTGGCCATCTTGTAAGAAGCGAATATCAGAAAAAAGGCGGTGTGCCGTGTCTCATTGCTATTTTCAATAATGCGTCCGGTAAAGCAAAGGATACTGCTTTAGCATATGCAAAGGGGATAGGAGCAACAAGAGCAGGTGTTATTGAGACTACTTTTAAAGAAGAAACGGAAACAGATCTTTTTGGAGAACAGGCTGTACTGTGCGGTGGAGTAACAGAACTTGTAAAAGCAGGATTTGAAACTCTTGTCGGGGCAGGATATCAGCCGGAAATCGCGTATTTTGAGTGCATGCACGAGCTGAAGCTTATTGTTGATCTTTTTTATCAGGGCGGCATGAACTATATGAGGTATTCAGTATCCGATACTGCTGAATATGGCGATTATATAGCAGGCAAGCAGGTTATAAACAAGAAATCCAGAAAAGCAATGAAGAAACTTCTCGCAAATGTTCAGAACGGCTCTTTTGCGAAGCAGTGGATCGAGGAAAATGAAAAGGGCAGGCCGAATTTCAACAGGATGAAAGAAGAAGGGAAGAATCATCAGATCGAGAAAGTCGGCGCTGAACTCCGCAAGATGATGAAGTGGATTGAATCGAAATAAGCAGCTGCAATTATTTTAAAGATCGATTAATAAAATTTCCGCAGAGACACAGAGATTTTAATAAATCAGTGTCTCTGCGGTATATTTTAAAGTAACTGCCTTTTTTTGCAACTATATACTTCAACCGTTGTCTTCATAATTATTGAAGCACCAATCTTAACCCGAAATCAAACAGTTTGATAAAATACTAGTAATTTTAAGGGATAAAATCATGCAAACTAACGTACTACTTGTGTATCCGGAAATACCTACAACATACTGGAGTTTTAAATACGCCATTCCTTTTATCGGCAAGAAATCCACAATGCCTCCTCTTGGTCTTATCACTGTTGCAGCCTTAATACCGGAAAATTACTCTCTGAAACTTGTTGACATGAATGTTAGCGAACTGTCAGAGCAGGCTGTTAAGGAGGCGGATATTGTTTTTGTTTCCGCTATGATCGTTCAAAAAGCTTCACTGCTGAAGGTGATTGAGCTTTGCAATAAGTGCGGAACGCCTGTCGCCGCCGGAGGGCCGTATCCTACATCGTCTCATAAAGAAATAGAAGGAGTGGATTATTTTATTTTAAATGAAGCAGAGGTTACTTTACCGGAGTTTATAAAGGATTATGAGAACGGCACTCCGAATAAAATATATACGAGCGATATTAAACCGGATATAACAAAAACGCCGGTCCCAAGACTTGATCTCATCCATGATGTAAAGGATTATGTTTTTTTAGCGCTTCAGTATTCGCGTGGATGCCCGTTTAATTGTGAATTCTGCGATATTATAGAAATGTTCGGCAGAGTCCAGCGCACAAAAAAGCCGGAGCAGTTTATTAATGAAATGGAAGCGGTTTACAATATAGGATTTCGCGGTTCATTATTTATTGTTGATGATAATTTTATAGGAAATAAAGCAAAAGTAAAAGCACTTTTAATGGCAATAATCAAATGGCAGAAGGAAAAAAATTATCCTTTCAGATTGTTCACTGAAGCCAGTATAAATTTAGCCCAGGATGACGAATTGCTCGACTCTATGGTAGAGGCCGGTTTTGAGAATGTTTTCGTAGGAATTGAGACGCCTGATGTTAATACACTGGCGTTAACTCAAAAAACGCAGAACCTGAGAGAAGACATTTTTGAAAATATAAAAAAAATTCAGACACATGGTATGGAAGTGTACGGGGGATTCATTGTGGGATTCGATTCTGATCCGTCTGATATTTTTGAAAGGCAGATCGATTTTATTCAGAAAGCGGGAATCCCTGTTGCGATGATTGGTCTGCTGACAGCGCTTCCGAATACCCAGCTTTACAGAAGGCTCCTGGCTGAAGGCAGGTTAACGGGCGCTTCGAAAGGGAACAATACCCACGACTTTGAGATTAATTATATTCCAAAAATGCCGAAGAAAAAATTGATGGAAGGATATAAACGCATTATATCCGAAATATATAGTCCAAAAAATTATTTTGAAAGATGTTTAACTCTTTTATACCGGTTGCCCAGCAAAAAAATTATCAATGATAAAGTTACCTGGATTGATTTTAAAGCTCTTATTTTATCTGTTTTAAAACAGGGTTTCTCATCCTATGGGCTGATATATTTTAAATATTTATTAAAAATATTATTTAAAAAAAGCAGTCTTTTCCCATTGGCTGTAAACTATGCTGTTAAAGGTTATCATTTTTTCAGGATAACCGAAGAGATAGTTAAAGCTGAAGAATTTTCATCAATGCTTGAAACGCATTTAGAAGGATTAAAGGCTGAAATTGCGGATATAATGCACAAAGGCAATACTTTAATAGCTTCAAAGATGGAAAAGTACAAAATTGGCTTACAGTATAAAACAGGAAAAAAATATCGACAAATGAGCCGTGATATGCAAGTATATTTAACAGAGAGGTTGGATAAATTCGAGAACTATTGCGATTTAGTTACTGCTCAGTGGAAAGAAAAACTGCATTTATCGAATAAAAGTGAGGACTGATTGACCTTATACCTCCAGGCCGCTTGTGTGAATCCGCCTCTCGGGATTTTTAAAAAAAGCAGAGCGGGAAATAAGGATTTTAAATTAATTATTAAGGAGAGGTAAATGGAAACACTGGCAGTTGCCGCGCAGGTTATTGTAACAATAATTCCAATAGTCGGCATTGTTATGGGATGTGCAGTCATCTTTTTCTATATATTCTATAATCATAAGCAAAAGATGCTGATGATCGAAAAGGGAACAAGTTTAAAAAGTAATTTTGATCTGGGTATATTCAGCATCTTTACCGGCCTGCTTCTTTTTTGTATTGGGCTATGTTTGACTATATTCTTCGCGCTAAAAGAAGGAATAAGTTATAGTTTACTAAGCGGTATTATACCGCTGTCGTGCGGTGTCAGTCTGATATTTTATTACATTATACGCATTATTTTCAATAAGAAAAGCAATGCAAAATGATATACATCCGGATGAACGGATTGTGCGGCAGGTATTGAACGGAGACATTGAATGCTTTAGGGTAATTGTCAGCCGGTATCAATCCTATATTTATAGTATTGGAATGAGGTTTTTTAGAAACAATGATGATTCAAATGACTTTGTCCAGGATGTGTTTTTAAAAGTGTATAATGAATTAAAATCATTCAGAGGCAGTGCACCGTTCCGTTCATGGCTTACAAGGATCGCGTATAATTTCGGAATAAACAGGATAAACGCGAAAAAAATTGATAAAGTTATTTTTGAAGAATCGATTTCCGGTGAGCCGACACCTGAACAAATCCATTTAAAAGACGAAACAATAAATTTGCTCAGAAGGACTGTGGATCTGCTGCCCGAGCAGTACAGGGTATGCGTTGATCTTTATTTTTATATGGGACTTAAGTATGCTGATATAGAGAGCATCACAGGTTATCCTGTTAACACAATTAAATCGAATGTGCTTCGGGCCAAGCAAATCTTAAGAGATAAGCTTCGGGGAAGCATTGCGGAGGATTATCATGAAATGTGAGAAAGTCATTAATGATTTTCTAAATCAGGACGACAGCAGGTATCCTGCATTTTTAATAAGATTGCATATTGCTTTTTGTTCACGATGCAGGAAAGAGGTAAGTATCCTGCAGAAAATTTTCGTTTACGCACGCACAAGTTCTTCCTTTAAAATGCCGGATGATCTGAGCAATCCGATTATGCGCAGAATATTCAAATCTGATGTGATTTATGAAAAAAATATTTCATCATCAAAATGGCTTTTATCCGGCATTGTTATATTCCTGAGCATATTTCTTGTGTCGTACAGCGACTCTTTTATATGGCTGAGATCGCATTTCGGCAGCCTGCTGGAAATACCGCTTTATATTGTCATGGGATTTATTATTACTTTATATGCAGCTATGTATATAGGAACCCATATAGATGATATGAGGAAGTTTGTTAAGTTTATTGAAAACAGGATAAATTTGTAGGATTCCGGTTATTTTCGTTTTAGACGCAGAGAACGTAAAAAAACCCGGGCTTAATATTTTTAAGTATGCTTTAATGGGCCTCATCCCAGTTTTTGCCTCTAGCTATATCTACAGTTGCAGGCACGTTCAGCTTTATAGCGCCTTCCATTTCTTTTCTGATTGTCTCAGTCATGATCTCTTTTTCGTTTTCCGGCACTTCAAATACAAGCTCGTCATGCACCTGTAAGATCATCCTGGATTTATAATTGTTTTTATCCAATATTCTCTGAATGTTTATCATTGCGATCTTGATCATGTCCGCTGCAGTCCCCTGGATCGGAGTGTTTATGGCGACTCTTACAGCGCCTTCTTTGCGGAAATTGTTTTCGGAGCTTATATCCGGCACATAACGCTTCCGCCCGAGAAGCGTCTTTACAAAACCGTGTTCTTTGGCAAAGGCCACTGTGTCATCAATATATTTTTTGAATCCCGGATATGTCTCGAAATACTTTTTTATAAAGTCAGCTGCCTGGTGCATGTCAATGTCGGCCTGTTGTGAAAGCCCGAATGGGGATACGCCGTAAATCGTGGCAAAGTTGATAACCTTTGCCTGCCTGCGCATATCTGGTGTGACTGAATCGATAGATACGTTAAATACAGATGAAGCTGTGAGAGTGTGAATGTCGGTATTGTTCCTGAAGGCGTTGGTCATATTTGTATCGCCGGAAAAATGCGCAGCAAGCCTTAGTTCTATTTGTGAATAGTCAGCGGATATTAGAATATGCCCTTCAGGCGCTACGAACGCACTCCGGATCTTTTTCCCGAACTCGTCCTTTATGGGGATATTCTGAAGATTCGGATTTGAAGAAGAAAGCCGTCCTGTTGCTGTTATGGTCTGATTATACGATGTGTGTATGCGCCCTGTTTTGGGCGAGATGATCAGCGGAAGTTTTTCAATGTATGTGTTCTTGAGCTTGGCAAGAGTTCTGTACGAGATCAAATGCTCAATGATTTCATGTCTGCCTTTAAGCTCCTCAAGCACGCGGATGTCAGTTGAGAATCCGGTTTTTGTTTTCCGTACCGGCTTTAAGCCGAGCTTGTCGAAAAGGATTGCAGCCAGCTCGCGTGTAGAATTAATGTTGAACTTCTGGCCGCCAAGATCGAATATTTTTTTTTCAACGCTATCCAGCATCTTCTGATTTTCGATGTTCAATTCAGCGAATCTGCGAATGTCGATTTTGACTCCATTCCATTCCATAATGGCCAGGACAGAAACAAGAGGCATTTCAATATCATAAAAGAGTTTTTCAAGGCCTTCCAGTTTCAGCTTGTCAATAAATATATGATAAAGCCTGTATGCTATGTCTGCATCCTCGATAGCGTATTCCGCGACTTTTTCAACAGGAACTTCCGCTATTGAGAGCGCGTTTTTGCCTTTGCCCACAAGGTCCTCGTAATGAATGGTCTTGTAGCTAAGGTATTTTTGCGCAAGATCGTCCAGATTAACACGGCTTTCGGGATCAATTAAGTATGCTGCTATCATTGTATCGAAAAAAATATTTTTCAATTCAATTCCGGCGCTCTTAAGCACAAGGAGATCGTACTTGATGTTCTGCCCGATCTTTTTAATATTAACGTCCTCGAGCATGGGCTTTAGCGTTTTAAGAAGCCCGGCGCTGTCTATGTCTTCATTGTCGAACAGGCTACGGCTGTACACGGGAATGTACCATCCCTCGTTTTCATTTATAGATAGCGAGACGCCTACAAGCTCGGCTTCGATCGGCTCAAGAGAAGTTGTTTCTGTATCAACAGAGACTTCGCCGTGGCCGTAAATTTTATCTATTGCTTCTTTAAGCCCTTTTACATTTTTAATTGTAGTATAATTTTTTTTCTTTTCAGGTTTACTTTGTTTGCTTTTGGTTTTTTCTTCATTCGAGCCGGAAAAATCATCAGCAAGAGATTCCATTTCCATTTCCGTAAAATAATTCTTGGCACTCTCGGATTTCAATACAGGAGATTTCGCGTCTTTAAGATTAATTTCTATAGGAATATTTGTTCGTATTGTGACAAGATCTTTGCTTAAATAGGCCATGTCCTTTTTATCCGATAAATAATCCCTGATTTTACCTTTGACCTGGCTAATATGCGCATAAATGCTGTCAAGAGTCTTGTATTCACTGATCAATTTAAGCGCTGTCTTTTCACCGACTCCGCCTACGCCGGGGATGTTGTCCGATGCGTCGCCCATTAGTGCCATGTAATCGATTACCTGCTCGGGAGGAAGGCCGACTTTTTCAATGATCTTTTCCCTGTCAATAAGCTCAAAATCCGTTATGCCTTTTTTACCGGCATAAATCTTTACGTTTTCGTTGACAAGCTGATACGCATCCTTGTCGCCTGTAATGAGCACTACTTCAAGGTTATCGGATGCATATTTTGCAGCGACAGTGCCAAGCACATCATCCGCCTCATAATCGTCGTGTTCTACTATAGGTATGCTGAGCACGGAAAGCATGTGTTTTATTTCTTCGATCTGAGGCCGAAGGTCTTCGGGCATCTTCTGCCGCTTAGCTTTGTATTCCGGGTACATCCGGAATCTAAAAGACTTCACTGGCGGGTCAAATGCCGCAATGAGATAATCCGGCCGCTGGTCGTTTATGAGTTTAAGGAGTATTCTCGCGAAACCGAAAATCGCAGAAGTGTTCTGTCCTTTTGAATTACGCAAAGGATTATTGATAAATGCATAATATGCCCTGTAACACAGGGCATGGCCATCTATTACAAATAGTTTTTTTTTCATAGCAGGAGTCGACCCGGTTTGCTGATTTTTATATTATAATAATGAAGGTTATTCTTATGTCCTGATAATAATTAATCAAGCTTATTTGGAAAAGGCTCAGGAATTTTAAATTTATCAAATAAAAAATTCTTGATTTATTAAATATTAAAATACAAGGTGTCATGCATATAATATATTTTTAGTGAAAAAATGGGTGGGCATTTTGGAAAGAATAGATGATATCGTAGCGACCTTAACTCCCGAAGAAAGAGAGATTCATCGTGATCTCATTGAAGAATGCAGACAGAGAGAAACTACGGTTCTGGAAATAGGAAAGACTCTGCGTGAAAACATTGAAAAATTAACCGAAATTTCTCTCAGGATTCTTCTTGATTTCGATAAATTTTATAAACTCACTTTAGAGTTGAATGAAACATGTAAAAATGTCAAGGGCAGTCTTTTAAAAGATTCCATTGCTTTGATCCCTGAAGAAAATTTTTATCATGCATAACCTCCCGGTGTTATCAATTTGCTGATTTTTTCGCCCGGCACAAATAATCATTATACCGTACTGAAACATTATTAATCCATTGCAATGAAAAAATAATATGGAAAACAGCCAGAAAAGCGAATTGATTTCCTTCAATCAGATGAAGGACACGCTTGCGCATGAGATTGCCGCCCTAATCGACAAAAGAAAGAAAGACGCAATTATACCTCCGTCCGTTTCTTATGAACAGGGCAAAACCAGAATTTCATTCTCCCTCCCGTACATAAACGACAGTCTCCTTGTCGCTTTTGTTGAGATAATTAAAAATCATTTAAACAATATCAGAGTTCATCATTTTGAGAACGGGTACTACGCTTTTCAGGCGCTGAATAATAATCTATTTAAAACAGATAATATTCTGGATAATATCAAGATAGAATTATCCGGCATTACAACCAATTTTAAGCTGGATATTACAAAGAAAGGGAATCTCGCTCAGGAGGAGTTAAACCTCGCGCTGGAGCTATTTAAGGCAGCATTTTCAGCAGTAAAGGATGATCCTGTTCTGCGTTTAAGCAGGGTAGGAGCATCTGTGATCACCGGGAATGAAGGTCTTGACTGGTCTTACATAGCCGGTTACGAAGAGGTTAAGAAGAACATCAAAGAAACGATTATTCTGCCTTTACAGAATCCTGCTGTTTACGATTCAATAGCGAAGCTTACCCGCGTGTCTTTTGAATCGAACAGGCCGAAAGCTATTCTCTTCGAAGGCCCGCCCGGCGTGGGCAAAACAACTGCAGCACGCATAATTGCAGGAGAAGTGAAAGTCCCCCTTGTGTACGTACCGATCGAGTCGATCATGTCAAAGTGGTACGGCCAGTCGTCGCAGAATCTTGCTTCAATTTTTGATGCATGCGAGGACCTTGGAGGCGCTATTCTTTTTCTGGACGAGATAGACTCGCTCGCTGGTTCGCGCGATGACAATATGTTCGAAGCAACAAGGCGCGTGCTTTCTGTTCTTTTAAGAAGGCTGGACGGTATTGATTCCATTACTAACACAGTGACTATAGGAGCTACCAACAGGAAGAACGACCTTGACCATGCCCTGATCAGCAGGTTTGACCAGTCTATTCATTTCCCCCTGCCTAACGAAAAGGAGCGCGCTGCTATATTCTCGAATTATGCAAGGCATTTAACAAATGAAGATCTCACGGTCATTGCAAAAAATTCAGGGGATCTTTCGGGAAGGAACATTAAGGATGTGTGTGAATTTGCAGAAAGAAGATGGGCGCGTAAACTTATAATTAAAAAGCTCGATCCTTCTCCTCCGCCTGTCGAGTATTACAGGTATTCGGTAAGATACTGGATGGACGGGAATAAGGTGTGAATTTCTATATTTATGCCCTCTCCACGAAGGACACTTATTGCCAATTAAGTATTTTTTTCAATCGGGGCGAGCGGAGTATGTTTCCTCTCCATTATTATAATCGCTTAAAGCAATAATAAATACAACATCAAATAAGCAGATAGCTGATCTTAAAATTATAAAAAAATAGTCAGCTCCTGTCCGGCCGGATTTATAAAACAAAAAATTAATAATAAATACAAGGGAATATGCAAGATGTATATCCATTAAGAAAAGCTGTATCTTTCTGTTAATATTTTTTTTAAAATACAGATTTATAATTTGAAGCGTCAGCAGAACAGATAAAATGATTCCTGCTGCAATTGAAATAAATTTTCCATAAGCTATTAAAAGCAGAAACATTAGATATATTATTTCAAAAAAGAAAACTATATTGAAATACGATGCATAAATGAAAAATTGTTTTCTAATTATATTCAGTGTCGATGTTAACATTGCTGCAGATCTTCCCGGAAGAAATTTACTTTACAAATATAGTGAAAAAGATTTATAAGTCAAGTGTCAAAATATTAAATGAAAGATAATTCTCAGCAATTAAAATTGAATTATATGGATAAAGAACCGGTTGATCTAAAATAGATGATTTTGAAAATCTGCCTTAAACAAGTTTAAGTAAATATGGCTTTATAATTAAAATAAACATTTAACGGAGAACTTTTATGAACGTTTTGATATTCGGACCAAACGGCAGCGGCAAGGGTACGCAGGGCGCTATCGTACAAAAAAAGTATAATGTCACTCATGTTGAATCAGGAGTTATTTTCAGGGATAATATTAAAAAGGGCACTGAGCTTGGAAAAAAAGCCAAGGCCTATATTGACAAGGGAGACCTGGTGCCTGATGACATCACTATTCCCATGATTCTCAACAGGCTGAAAGAAAACGACTGCAAAAACGGCTGGCTCCTGGACGGCTTCCCTAGAAACGGAGAGCAGGCAAAAGCGCTGAATAAGGCTTTATCGGATGCAGGCATTAAGCTTGATTTTGTTATAGAGATACTCCTGGACAGGGAAATAGCTAAGCAGAGAATAATGGGAAGACGCATCTGTGAAAAAGACGGGAACCATCCGAATCACGTGTTTATTGACGCCATCAAGCCAGCAGAGAAAGACGGGAAACAGGTATGCCGCGTCTGCGGCGGAGCGCTTTCCGCAAGGGCTGACGATCAGGACGAGAATGCTATCAAAAAACGCCATGATATATATTACGATGAAAAGAACGGGACGCTGGCGTCAGTTATCTTTTTTAAAGAGCTATCAAAGAAGAACAACGGTGTTCCCGTAATTATTGAACTCGACGGCACTGCGGACATAAAAACAGTAAGCGACGAGCTGATGAAGAAACTGCAATAAAGAGTATTTTAATATTATGTATTTTAAAAAGAGGCCGTATGGTCTCTTTTTTTAATTGTTTCAATATATAAATATTATTGTTGATTTTTAAAATGTTTAATATATTTTTAATGTTCAGTGTAATAAAAAACAAAATTGGAAGAAATTGTTTATGGAGAGATTGCATATTCGTACAAAAATCAATAAAGACGGACATTTAAAGATTGATATGCCTACTTCGCTAAAGGAGGGGGATGTGGAGGTATTATTGATAATTGAAAGTGAAAAAAATATAAAAAAGAAATATAATTTTTCTGATATAGCCGGTAAATTATCATGGAAAGGTAATGCATTAGAAATTCAGAAAGAACTAAGAAATGAATGGCAATAGATATATATTAGACACAAATGCCATAATCGCATTACTTAATGGAGAACCTGCACTCATAGAGCTCGCTAATAAGGCAGAATGGATAGCTATCTCCATTATTTCTTATCTTGAATTTCTTTCGTTTCCGAATTTATACGACACGGATAGAATACTTTTCAATAAATTTGCGGAACGCGTTGCACTTATTGATTTGCATAAAGATGATGAAAATTTGATCAACATGATAATTGAATTCCGAAACAAATATAAAATAAAATTGCCGGATTCCATAATTATTTCAACAGCATATTGTAATAAAGCGAAACTTGTTACAGCAGATAAAGAATTGTCAAAATTTAAAGAGGTGTCTGTTATTTCTTTTTGATATAAAGTTTTATCCGGGCTTATTATCTACTCTGGCGATTTTATTTTAATAATTTGTTACAGTTAGGACGAGGGAGCGATTAAAAAACGCCACGATATATATTACGACACAAAGAACGGGACGCTTGCGTCAGTTATCTTTTTTAAAGAGCTCTCAAAAAAGAACAATGGCGTTCCGGCAATTATTGAACTCGACTGCACTGCGGATATAAAAACAGTAAGCGACGAGCTGATGGGGCAGTTGAAGTAAAAGCAGATTTGGTAATTTTAAAAATAAAAAAATTATTTGTTGCATTTGTTTGTTATACTAATATCATAATATTTAGTTCATTAATTGAGGTAGTACAAAATGGAACCTAATATAATTATCTCTGATCCAAATATTATGATGGGAAAACCAATCATCGCTAATACACGTATTACAGTTGAAATTGTTCTGGAAAAGCTTGCTGAAGGCGAATCGATTGAACAGATTTTGGAATCATATCCGCACTTAAACCGCGAATCAATTCTTGCCGCTCTTTCATTTGCCGCTAAGGCTTTAAAAGCTGACGTTATTTATCCTGTAACAATTGAAAAATGAATCTGATATTAGATGAAAATGTTGATCGTCCAATTTTTGATCAGTTATCCCTTGACGGTCATTCAATTTGGTATATTTTTGATTCGTTTAAGGGATTAACTGATGATAAGGTATTAGAGCTTGCCAATAATAAAGAAGCACTACTGATTACGCTTGATAAAGATTTCGGAGAGTTGGTATTTCAGAAAAAATTGATAACTTCCGGCATTTTACTTCTGCGTCTTTCAGGAATACCTAACAGAGAAAAGGCGCTAATAGTTTCTTCTGCATTAAAAAAATATTCAGAAAAATTATTTAACTCATTTTCTGTTTTAACACCTAAATCCATCAGGATTAGAAATATATATTTTTTCAATAAATAATTGTAAAACACCACAATAATATTGTTGTTGATTTTTTGGATAAATCTATTACCTTGCAATTTGAAATTGCCTTGTGATATTTGCGGTTCGGTACTTTCTGAGGAAAAAACAATATAGAGTTTATGCGAAAAAGCAACTAATGTTTTTCAAATCAATTTATGGAAAAGACAATCGATGTCATAAATAGGCTTCTGAAAGAGGGCCTGATTATCAATTATGCTGTTGGCGGCGGGATTGGTGCTCTTTTTTACATTGAACCGTTCGCGACATTTCACCTTGATATTTTTATAATTTTCCCTAAATCTTCAGGGATTCTTATCTCTCTTTCTCCAATATACAACTGGCTTGATCAACAAGGTTACAAAACAAAGAAAGAACAGGTAATTATCGAGGGCATTCCGGTTCAATTTATTCCGGTTTATAATGATCTTATTAGAGAGAGTGTCCAAAATTCTGTGCAAAAAAATTATAGTGGCAGCAAAATAAATGTGCTGCTCCCGGAATATCTTATTGCTATTATGGTTCAAACATTCCGTTCTAAAGATAAAGAGCGTATTATAAGAATGATGAATGAATCTGAAATTGATAAGAAATTCCTCGATAAAATTCTTAGTAAATATAATCTTAAAAGTATTTTTGATAGTCTTATTGGGCACTGATATGAAAAATAATGATAAAATAATACAATATAATAAAGAAATTATTGAGGATATTTTTAATAAAAAAGAAAAATTCCATATTGAGCAGGCAAGTTTGCCTATCGAAGAAAAAATCGCAATGATGATTGAGCTTCAAAAGATAGTGTTAACTGTCAGGCCGAAACAAAACGAAGAAGATAA
>JAFGSG010000005.1 GCA_016934735.1 Spirochaetota bacterium
CTTTCTTCTCAGTACTCCGCACCCTTCCGGGTTATAACAGAAAAATCAATTCGTCCAAATTTCCTGAATTACTACTTTTTTACTCCCCTCGCTTTTATAATGACTGAACTTGATCGTAACCTGTTTTTTTAACGAATTCACATCTATTTCGAATTTGCCGTTATCATAGCCGCAGGCCTTAATCATGTCAACACTTTTTTGTGTTATGTCGCATATAAATTTATCTTTTTCAGTATCCATTCATATACCCGCCATCCAGCCTGATTTTCTTTTGCCTTTAATGGCCTTGATTCTTTCCTGCAAAAATTGTTTTGATTGAGATAATTCCTCCTGCTTTGTTTCTTCCTGTTTCATTTTAGGAGACAAAGCTATACGGTCAACAGACGCGTTAAGCGAACTTCTATCCGGATACGAAATCCGCAGAGCCAGCAGATTATAAATCATCATATCAAAAGCTTCGTTGCGGGGTCTTATCAGTATCCATTCCTGTACTGTCTGGCCATGCCGTTTAACTGTAATTTTTTTTTCGGCCGTAAGCTGCTCGAAAAATTCCAGGCTGAATCTATCCGAAAAATGAATGTACCCGGGACGGTTCTCATCCGTTATATTAAGCCTGCTCATTATAACGTCTTTTGCCGCGAATACCCCGGCATTAAACAGGCTCACTCCACCCTTGTTCTTCCTGGACGGCCGGGAGATGATCGGCTTCCCGCGCTGCGAAGCCCCCTTGATCGCGACGATACCTCTGTACTCGCGCGGACGCACGAACGCGTAAACGCTGTCGGTCTTATACCCTGTATCGATCGCACAGCATGCGATCTTCAGCTGAACTCCAGATTCGTGATCGTATCGCTTTTTCAGGAACACGTCGAGCTGGTTCCATACGCCCGGGGCTCCGCCGTCGTCAAACAGCTCCCCCTGGGCGAGTTGTTTAAACGGGATCCCCGGATCCCCCATAAACACAACGTGCTCCATCGCCCATGCGCGCTCATCGCGTCCCCAGGCAACGACAAACGCCTCGAGACGGTCTTCCTGCACATCGACCCCTGCTGTTAAAACCGCGGCGTCTTTCGGGATCAGCAGGCCGTAAGGTTCCCTGCGTTTGAATATATCGTTCGTCTCAAGCTTCTGGTTCTTCTCTTCATATGGCTGGCCGAGAGCTGTGTTTATAAATACGCGGAGCAGCTCTTCATCTTCCTGCGCGGCGTTCCAATCGCGGATCATATCCGCCATCTTAACCCAGGGCGAATACATTGCCGGGAAATCCCCGAAGCCCGCAATTCCGTTAAAAGGCGCAGTAGCTTTCCAACGGCCTTTTTTAACCATATCATTTACCTGCGAGTCGTTGAATAACTCGCCACAATGCTCACAGGAATACAGCGCAGTTTCCGGAATAAGATTGCCTTTCTTATCTTTATCACATACGACCAGGTACCGGCCGCCGACCTGCCATTTAAGAGTCATTTCCTTCCCACATCCGGGGCAAGTTACGAAATAATTTCGTTTGTCCGATAAATTATACCATTTTTCAATTGTCGATTTACCCTTCAGACCCGGAGTGCTTGTTAATACCATCAACCTATTATAAAAATTCGTAGTTCTTTTCCGTGCCAGTTCGATCGGATCACCTTCTTTTGTTATTTCGTATCTGTCAATTTCATCCGGAAGTAGAACTCGTATCGGTTTTGAGGCTAATCCTGAAGGGCTATTCGCACCTATTAAAACTAAACGGCCGCCGGGGAACTTCTTTTTCAGAATAGTATTATCGCTACGTTTCACTTTATAAGCATCTTGTCCGAATAATTCCCGCAATCTTTTACTATCGCGTATTGCCGGAGCGAGTCTGGACATAGAATAATCACGCGCATCGTCGAGTGTCGGCTGTATCATAAGAACAGGACAGGGATCCTGATCTGCTAAATAAAAAAATATATTATTTAACGTTTCACTTTTTCCAATCTGAGCGCAAGTCATAACGACAACAGTATGTACCGCCGGATCATTGATCGCATTCATGATATCGCGCTGATAAGGCGCACGGTCCGTCTTCCACTTGCCTGGCTCCGGAGAGCTTTCTGCCGGCAGATAACGATACTCGTCCGCCCATTCGCTCACTGTCATACGCGGACGCGGCTTCATCTGCAGGAAGAAAGACCGCATTAGCTCACGGCCCGCCCAACTAAGATCATGTGAAAGTTTATTGCTCATGCTATATCAATTTTATTCTGTTGTTTATTTTTAATAGTTAAAACAAATTGAACCATTGCCATACTAATATTCGTGATGAAAATCATTTGATTTACTAACGTATCTATTGATGAAATATATTTTTCCATAAGCATATATGATTCGAGTTTATTGAGTTTTATTTCATTCATTTTTTCACCATGTCACAACCGTCGTTAGACCTGCAGCAAATAACCAATATAGTATTTTTCTCCAGTCTCCTGAAGGGATATATCCAATCGCCGCACAAATATCCAAGATAATCAGTATTGTCGGAAAAATTTTACTATATTCAAATTGCATTTTGGTAAATCCTTTTCTGTATTTTTTCCAACTCACCTTCTTTTTTGATTCTATGTCTACAATCAAAATTTCTGCACTGCCAGAACAAAATCCATTCTTTCATTTCAGCTCTGCACTTCGGACAAATTTTAATTTCATTCATTCAGGAAACTCCTGTATTAAATTTT
Source organism: Spirochaetota bacterium (assembly GCA_016934735.1). GTDB lineage: Bacteria > Spirochaetota > UBA4802 > UBA4802 > JAFGDQ01 > JAFGSG01. Next base: position 2,697 of record JAFGSG010000005.1, read on the forward strand.
CACCCCAAATAGGCTTGAGACTATCTTTCATAAAAACAGAAATTCCAAAATCTCTTACTCTTACCAGCTCTTGTATCCACTCACGCTTTGGGATAATTTTATTTTTTTTATTTCCCGTCTCGGCACCTATGATAATCCAATCAGTGTATTTCTTTTTAAAACAATTCGGGAAAAAATTTAACATCGGCTCAATCGAGACAAATCTTATGTTTTTAAAACTCACCGTCCAATCACAATACTCCTTTATATCCGTAGCGGTTATTCCTAACCAACAATTTCTTGGAAAAGAATAATCACGATAAACATTATAGTTTTTTGTCAGAAATAAAAAAGTATGCTGCGGATATTCCTTAATCTTTTTAAGCACTCGCTTCATCCATTCCGGCTGCCAGTATGAAATATCACCCATGGAATTAACAAATATTCTGGAAGGTTTACGTGGGAATTTCTTCTGAAAATTTGATTCAATCCATGTGGGTCTAAATTGTTTTAAATTATTAAGATAATCTCCAGTCCCGTTCCAACTTGTAAAAGTATTTCTTAATTCCTTCTTGAACATAGGCACAGCAAATCTCTTTGCAATCTTCCGAGCATAGCAATAAGGACAGTCCCGATAGCATCCCCACACCGGATTGAAAGTGTAATCGCACCATCCTATTTTATTCACTCAATCCCTCTCCCATCTGCAGCAGTTCCTTGAGAATATCGTTTATCTCATTCTCAAGCTCATGCTTAATCTTCGCAGGCTTCAGTCCCTCAAGCCTCGGAGCTACCTTTGACGGCAGCGATAGCAACGCGGACCTGATTGACCCCGCCACCCTGTCATTTACTTCCATCGCCTCTTCGAGCGATATCAATTCACGGCGCTTCTCTGCAAGTTCGATCTCGATCAGCTGAGCCTGCAGTAATTCTTTTGCTATACGCGCTTCTCGTTCCTGTTCCGATAGCTTAACAATTTTATCATCAGTACCTTTACTTTCCTGCCCTCTGAAATGCATATAAAAGGGACTGTTATCCCACTCCCCGGCATCGCTCTTTCCACCCGCCTGTCTTTGTCTTGCAGCAGCCTCCCGCTGCGGATCCCGGCCAGGCTGGGACAGGTTGGCAATTACAGTCCGTACTTGTTTCAAGCTCACCATGCCATCATCATCAACAGTAATCTTTCCTTGTTTTTTTAATTTACCGATGTATGACCTGGAATAACCCAGCTTCTTTGCACATGCACTCTGTGTCATTAAATCCATCTGTCTATTTATCCTGTCAACTCCCTATGTCTACTGTCAACTAAGCTGTCAACTTTATGCCTGCATTAATGTCGGGGTTTGAATTACCCGCAGCGCAACTATGCAGACAGTACCTTTAATATTTATAAACTTTAAACTTTACTTTCATTATCTTTTTTTAAACCATTTGCCTATGTAATACTCAAGCTCGTGGTTGAATTCTATTTGTGCCGATGCAACAGTCCTCTTAATCACCTCAAAGAACCGTAGGCGTGGTTTATACAATGCTCTACTACTTGATACAAACATGGGCGTTACGTGTCCATCGTTAGAGGAATCTAATTGCTTCTCAAATATAATTGTTTTGCCACCACGCCTCACGGAAAAGTAGCGGCGAGGAACCTTGCGCCCTCTTCGTGTCCCTTTATACGCCTGGCCTAATACTGGCGAATCTTGATAAGGATCATTCTGTGCCTGCAATCCGGATAAAACTTTTTGTATCACTCCCGGACTTACATTGCCATATTGATTAAGCGGTACTTTGTATGGAATTAAATATTCACCTGACTCAATCACGCCAGTTTTGGCTAATAATTTCTCAAATCCTTTTTGTCTTCTATTTCCTCCAAATATTTCAAACCGAAGATACTTTGCCGGAGGAGTTCCCTTTGTTGCCTGATCCTTAATAAAGATAAACGCTGAGAGGTTTTCGTTTGTTGCTTTCTGCACAAAAACCGATGACAAAGTCCATGGTGTCGGCCTGTCGAATACACTCTTCATCTCGCTGATCACATTCTCTCTGGCTTTAAATATCAGTTTATTCGTTGTGCTTCTTACTGCATCCGATGCCAGCTTAGGATCAAGGCCTTTGAGTATATCTTCCAGTCCTTCGATTTTAATTGTTATTGGTTCGTTTGCCATGTCTTACTCCGATAATATTAAGTCATCCTGGATATTGAGATCGCTGCTGTTGCATCGCGGGCATATCTTATATTTGTTTCTGCTTGTCCATGTATGCCAGCACTTCTTGCAGCAATAAGAGAATAGCTTTTTCACTGTCTTGTTATCCTTGTTCCAGGTATATATTCGAACTCAATCCGATTCACTTTTTGATGTGGAAAGCAATTATTGTGATCACAAAACATTTCTATAAAATCATCTGTAGTCATATCCGGGAAACCTTCTCTGATAACATCCGCCTGAGTAATATCAGATAATCTTTCTTGTCTGTTTGATATGATTTTAATCTGGCAGATTCTCTTTATTTTTTGACCTTTTTTTAAGCCCATGCCCTTTTCAACTGCAGTTATAATCGTGCCGGGTATTAGATCAGCCCACCCCATACGTCTCGTGACGCTTTTATCTCCGGCATACATTTGCTTAGTTGTGATACTGAATGACATATTTCTTGGCATCTTAATTCACTTTATTTAAATTAAAAGTTTTTATGTCCCTAACATGTATTTGAAGATGTATATCATTGCTAATAATCACATAATAATCCGTACTCCATAGTGTAACTGTTGCGTTCTTAACCTGAATAATATTCCCGTCTTTTGTGGTTACGGCCCCGGAATAAATATCTCGTGGTTTATACAATGATGTACAACCGACAGATAATACTAAACATAAAATTATAATTATCTTTTTCATTGTCTTACTCAGTTCATGCTTTTATTATTCAACAGCTTATTAACTTTGGGCGTTATATTCTCAATGACCTCTTGTAAATATTCCAATTGGCTCTCCGCGCCCTGTGCCTCTTTCCATTCCAGCGATGCTTCGTTAAACTTTAGTTCCCGCTTGCTGCGAATAGCAAAGACTGCCTTTAATGCTTTTGGAATAAAGTCTTTGTACATAGCCCAGGCTTTTTTGTCCTGGTCAATCTGCTTGTTCAGCTCAAAGACTTGTATTTTAAAAGCGATTATTTCCGCACCGAGTTTCTTCTCAATGGCTCTTATGTCATCACGGCTTTTCTTTTCCAGTTCGCGGCGCTGGTCTTCCAACTCTTTTATGAATTTTGAACGCTGAGACTTAAGTTCGATGAGATAATAACCCTCGACAATCTCACGCTCCTTTGCTCTTGCGCGGGCCTGAATCTGTTTTATCGATCTATTCCAGAACATAAATTATCCCTCTGTTTCTTTGTTCTTTTTTTCCCATCTGTGATAAATGATATTCACGACTACCATGCTGGCCCCGGATACCAGGGACACAATTGCTAACTCGCTGTCGACGAAAAGAAAGACGATCCAGGCAATAATAACAGCAGCTATTAAGTATTTCATTCTGTTACCTCCTGTGGTATTTTTAGTACATCTTTTAGTTGCTTCATCCCGCACTCGTACCCGATGACGTTCTGTATAGCTCTTTCGAGCAGCATCTTCCCGCGCTCCTGGTTCCCTATCAGCTTCACGTTTTCCGGGCGGATTTCCTTGCGATAGTATTTCTCGGTGAATCCTTTCAGCACTTCCGGCTCTGCGTTTCTTGCGGATGCCTGCAGATTCGCGTATCTCTCGACAAAATCATTATGGCACCAGTGATTGTCTTTTGCCCTGTACTCACAGAACTCATCCCAACCGCCCATGCTTTTAACCGCTTCCTGTGCTACCGGATCCGCGCAAAGAACAGAATGCCCGGAATTATATCTTGCCATATCCGCCCACGCCTGCTCTGCTTTTGCTTCCGGGGATCCGTTACTGAGAGAGTGAAAGATATGTTCGTCAGGAGGCGTCTTATACTGACTTGGATATTTTTGCCGAAGTACTGCAAATAAATTGTCGAGCTGGTCCATGCTGAAATTTTTCCGCACGTAGGTGAAAACAATTTCTTTTTTGAAAGCGTTTTCATAGCTGCAATAATATGCTTCTACGGCATTCATAAATTCAGAATATGATTTTATATTAGACATGTTTTGTCTCATATTCGCGTTCAATTTTTTCCCAATCCGCGAGATTACTTTTTAAATCTATAACCCTGTTACCTTTGATTTTTTTCACACATCCCTCGACAAGCTGATCCCAATGCTGAAGTAATTGCGATGGCAGGAATTGCCAGTTTTGAAATGGATTTTTCTGCACAGCAATATCCCTGAGTAATTCGATCTTACGCCTTGTTGTCTCTTTTTGCTCTTTGAATGTGCTGTATTTTAAAATTTTAGTTTGGACGAGAGTGTGAATGCATCCGATTTCTTTTTTGCTGAAAATCAGTTTTTCGTTGTAGATGCTTTTATAACCTGCAAAAAATGTCGGGATTAGCTTTTTGTGAAAATATTTAGCTGGAATATCTTCTGCGGATTTATCCGCAATTATAACTGTATTTATGTCTGTATATATACTGTTATTATTATGGAGTAAACTTTCTTTACTCTCGGAGTCAACTTTCTTTACCTTTTGGAGTAAACTTTCTTTACTCTCGGAGTCAACTTTCTTTACC
>JAFGSG010000041.1 GCA_016934735.1 Spirochaetota bacterium
AGATTTCTGCTTGATGCTGCAGCACTTGGGCGAAGTGAGTATAGTACTGTATTAAGCAATCTTAACAGTGAAATAAATAGTAAAGTTGAAAGTAGTATAAACCGTCTTGGCTTTGTCACAACGGACTGGGCAGAATTTGGAGGATATGGCATTTTAAGTGCAGGGTTGCAGGATGGACTTATGCAGAGTATAACTGCAACGCCCGGAGGAGACCCTGTTATAAGAGTATTCCCTGCTTGGGATAAAAATAAACCTGCCTACTTCAGGCTTCTTGCAAAAGGTGGATTTTTAGTCTCATCATCCGTAAAGAACGGTGAAGTAAGCTTTTTAGAAATAAACTCACAGCTTGGGGGGATATGCAGGATAAGAAATCCATGGCCTGGGAACACCATATCTCTTTACAGGAACGGGATAAAAGCTGAAGACCTTTCCGGTTCTCTAATAAGTTTTTCATCCGGTATCGGTGAAAATATAAAAATAGTGAGACAGGGTGTAAATCCGGATTCTTTAAACGAGAACGTCTATTTAGAGTTGTAGTAATACTGTCATATATTTAAAGCTGAATACACAACCTAATAAAGCGTAGAAGAAGTAAATGCCGGCCATACCGGTTATTCCGGTACAGGCTTTGTAAATGGTTTCCTGTATCCAGGAGATATAGCTACCTTTAACGTATCTGTTTTTATCAGCAGGTAGCTATAATGTAAACTTGAGGTATTCATCCGGCAATGGACCTCAGAGCGTGAGTGCCTATATAAGTTGAATAGATGTAACACAAACCAGTTTAAGGGCGATCGTTAATAGGGATACGTGCGGAAATAAGACTGATCATGTAATCTTTTTTCAACCAGGATATATCGGAATAATAAAAGATCTTATCCAGGGGAATTAGTCAAATTGCTTATATTTTTTAAAAAATAATCATGAAATGGCAGATTTTTTGTAATAAAGGTCTGCTTAAAAGTGTAAGGAAAATTGTAGTTTTACGGCAGATTATATGAATGCAACTGGCTATATTTAGATGAAAACAAATCATATAACTCAACAGGACATTGCTGACAGGTTAAATGTATCACGAATCACTGTTTCAAAAGCATTAAGGAATCATCCCGACATTTCAGCCGAGATGAAGAGAAGAATCAATAAGGCTGTTGAGGAATTGGGATACGTCCCTAATCTCATTGCCAAACAATTATCACTTCAGAAGACTAATATATTGGGTATTGTCGTTCCGGATCTTGAAAATAGTTTTTTTGCCTATCTGGTCGATAGCATAATAGATGCGGCTAAAGAGCATAATTACAATATTATTCTGACAGTATCACGGGAAAGAGAAGTCTTTGAGAAAAATAATATTATGAATTTGATCGGTATGCGCGTAGACGGCCTTCTTGTATGTGTTTCGCAGGAAACAACCGATCCCAGGGTATTTGATTATGTTCGCAGAGTGAAAATTCCTCTTGTTTTTTTTGACCGTGCCATCAAAGAATTGCATTTCAGTTATGTTGCTTTTAACGATAAGGTCGCCACTTTAGAAGCCCTTAACGAATTAATTTCCCGAGGATATACTAAAATTGCGCATTTTGCAGGCTATTCCAGTACCAGCATTGGAAATGAGCGATGCAGTGGTTACAGGGAAGCGTTGATTAACAATAAGATTCCAATACGGGAAGATTGGATTATCGAAGGCGGCTATGAGATTGACGATGGCATAAGGGCATTTGAAAAACTATATGCAGGCGGGGAGTTACCTGAAATAATACTTGCAGTTAATGACCGTGTTGCTTCGGGTGCATATAAAGCAATAAGAAAGACAGAATTGAAAATTCCTGATGATATTGGTATTTTAGGTTACGGATTAAATGATTCAGCACGTTTATTCAGTCCGACTTTATCAATTATTGACCAGGATCCGCGTAAAATGGGCAGAATAGCTGCTAATTTATTGATTGATGAGATTCAGGGCATATCACAGAATTCGCATACCGAAATACTCATTGATACAGAGTTCCAATGGAATACCTCGATCCTGAAACGATAAACAATTTTTAATCCATTTTGTCCTGCATAAAGCGGGATAAGGGTTTCATCGGTAATAACCTTGCTTTCAAAAAGACTATTCATTGCCTTTCAGCAGCCTGTGAAGGTTAGTTTAAATATCGGAAATCAGGGTATTACTCGCTCTTTTTAAAAAACATCTGAAAGATATCAAAGTGTCAGAGGTTTCAATCTAAAATTGAATCAGCAAATTTCATACTGAACTATTGCATATTTAAAAAATTAATTTATATTTACACGTGTAAGTTACCGCGTTTGTTAAGAAAAAATATTTCAAAATAAACGTAGAATCATGAAATTTAACAGAATTTGTTCTTATGGAATTTTCATGATCATGATAACCATCATGATCTCTTCTGGGCTTAAAGCCCAGGTTCTGCCTCAACCTCCTTCTTCAGTTAGCGTGCATCCGGATCAGATAGTTACATTCAGGATTATGACAGAAATTGAAATTTATAAC
>JAFGSG010000042.1 GCA_016934735.1 Spirochaetota bacterium
CGGGTTCCGATGTTCTGGCACAGAACCTGATATCGTCATCTGTAAATCTGAAATTAAGAGGAGTAACCCATGCACCGGTCTTTAAAATTGCAAAATATATTTCAAGCCAGTTTAAAGAATTCTGGCCTAACAAAAAAACTTTGTCTCCTTTGCTGACACCCTTCTTGACTAGGCAGTTGGCAAGTCTGTTAGTTCTGTCATACAGTTGTGCCCAGCTAATTTCTTTCCTTCCGCCGGTTACAGGCTTTAATTCTATGATGACGGGATTGTCGGGATAAATACGGGCATATTTTGTAATTATATCAGTAATATTCATGAGGCACCGCCAGTAAATAATAGATTTTACGGCCGCGAATTTGTTTCTTCCGGGCCGGACCAGCTATTGTTATACTTTAAAAAGAATTAATTAAAACGGGTTTTAAGCTTCCGCAGAATAAAATCCAACCGGTCGGATTAAAACCGACTGGTTGGATTTTATTTTTAACTGCGTTTCCTGTCAAGATTTTTTTATAATTATTATTAAAAAAATCAACTGGTCTATTTTTTTTAATAATAATTATAATTAGCTTGAAAAGGGAGATAATAGAACTATATTACTGTATTATAAATTAATATTAAATTCCATCGGTGATAAATTGATTAATCCTGATTTTACCATTATAAGTCTGGCAATAGCGGTAAGTTTATATTATGCAATAATAAATGTAATAAAACGATTACGTTATCCGGAAAATCTTATATTTTCACTTGCAAACATTTCCTGCGCTGCGGCTCTTTTCATTTATTTGTATCAGACTATTTATCACAGCAGAGCAGATTTGACTGATTTTACAAAATATTTTTTCAGTTTGTTAATCTTTATATACCAGTGTTTGTTTTTTATTATACAGCTGTTTCCAGAATGGGGAAGAAGACCCCGTGCCGTTTTTCTTATTCTTCCGCAGATTCCGGGATTTTTATTAATAATCCTCACTTGTTTTTCGGAATATTTAATTGTGAAAACTGTTTTTAATAATACGCTTATTCATACATATGGCACATATGCATTATTGTATGTAGTTGTTCCGGGATTATATTTATTGAGTATGTATATAGTAATACTCAATAAGATAATTAAGTTAAAAATTAAATTGTTTAAAATCACCTTGTTGGCATTTTTGACCGGATTATTCATAGGAACAATGATACCGATCGTATTTTTTATTATAATGCCGTTTTATTTTAACCTGCATGAGTACACAAGCCTGGGATTTTCAGGTGTATTTTTTCTCCAGATCCTGTTGAATTATTCTCTATCCGAAAAAAAACAATTAACTTACGGTATTTTATATTTAAGGATTTTTTTATGGTCTTTGTTTATGATTATCATTTTTATCCCAACCTATTGGTTCATTAAAGAAATATTGATTTCGGATATAATAAGTAATGATATTATGCTTTACAGCTTATCAATAATTTTCCCGTTTTTATTTTTTATTTTATACAGAATTCTCAGACCTGCAGCTCTTAAAATAATTAATATAAGAATAAAAGAGTTAAAAAATATTTTCGAAAAAGTATACAGGAATATTTCAGAGTTGTCGGATATGCGAAAACAAAAAATGGATTGGGACAGCTTTTTCGGGAAAGCGATAAATTCAGTCTGTGAAATATTAGGTATTGAGACAGCTTTGCTCTATCTTTTTAACGAAGAAATCAAAGTCTATGAACTTGCGCATACATATAATATAAATGTTGAACTAAACGAGATAACCGCGGGCAGCGATTTGGTTGCCGCATTTTCGGAAAATAATATAATCGAAAAAACTCATCTTTACACGGACATGGATCTCCGGGAGCATAAGGATATTCTGCTAAAATTTTTCGATGATAACAATATGGAAACAGCCCTTTCCGTATTTTCAAGTAATAGACAGCTATTAGGGTTGCTTTTACTTGGCAGACTTTCAGGTAAAAATAAGTATACGCCTGATTTTATTTCCTTTTTGGATAATTACAGAATTCAATTCGGAATTTTATTGGAAAATTTAATATTTTCAGAAGAAATAAGAAGGACACAGGTGGTTAAACGGGATAAAATGCTTGTCAGGAATATTAAAAGGAAAATTATCCCGGTAAAATTTAAAGATTTAGAAGGGTTGACTATCAGTTCGCTATTTATGAGTAATTCTGAACTCGGCGGCGATTATTTTAATTCTGCAAGAATTGGATCTGATAAGCTGGGCATATTTATTTCCAATACATCAGATGCGGGGGTTGAATCTGCAATGCTGGCCTTGCAAATGAGCGGTGTTTTCCATGCGCAGGCAGACATGCACGAATCCCCGGAAGGCCTTTTAAATGTCATAAATAAAGTAATATGTACTTCAAGGTTTACGGAAAAATATGCGGCGGCTTTTTATATGATTTATAATGAATCCTTAAGAGAGATTGAATTTTCCAATGCCGCATTTAATCCTCTTGTTGTCTTTGATCCGGTAAAGGAAAACTTTACGGAGTTTGACGCAGAAGGAATACCCATCGGTATTGATATGGGATTTAATTATAAACACCGGACATTATCGGCATTTCCAAATGGTCTGGGATTATGTTATTCGCAGGGTCTCTCAGCTGTTATTGATAAAAGCGGCAATATCTATTCAATAAGCAGAATAAAAGATATTATCAGGATCAATAAGAAAGATGCTCCGGCTGATCTTATAGGAAAAATTTACGACGATATAAAAAATTTTGCAGAAGGAGTTAAATTATTAAATGATATCACTTTAATAATTTTTAAAACAGCATAAAAAAAGCATGAATTTTAAAGAGTTATCGGAAAAACTAATTTCCGCCCTGTCAAAATACAAATCAGTACTAATTTATATAATTGGCTCTCCAGATCCGGATGTCATTGCTTCATCATATGCGTTAAAGCAGATATGTAATATTATCGGCGTAAAAGCTGCCATATGGGGATCGGTCAAACCTTCACTGCCTCAGAACAGCGCAATAATCAAGGAATTGGATATTCCGGTGATTTATAAAGAATCGTTCGATGATTTATCTGATTATGAAGCATATGCGGTCCTGGATTTTCAATCCGCAAATATTAATGGAATTACAGGAAAAATTCCATGTGTCGTTCATATTGATCATCACGAACCAGTACAGGAAGATGTAAAAGTAGATTTTAAGCTGATTATTAAAGAAGCAGGTTCCACCAGCACATTTTTTGCCTTCACGGTTAAGGAACTCGAAACTTCAATACCGGCCGTAGAACTTGGGAAGATATCAACAGCACTGCAGTTCGGCATATACACCGATACGGACGCTTTCAGACACGCGGATTTCATTGATTTTGAAGCACTTTACTATGTTTCAAATTTTTCCAACAGGAAAACAATAGAACATGTCATGAAGATACCGCTTCCGGATCATGTGTTTAGTTTAATGAGCAAGGCAGTCGGGAATAAAGAAGAATATAAAAACTGGATTTTCACCGGAGTAGGCTTTATCGATGAATCCATAAGAGACAGCATACCCATTATTGCTGATTTTATGATTCAAAGATTTAAGTGTTCCGTAGTAATAGTATTCGCAGCTGTTATAGGGGAAAACCCCCATGGATTAAGACTGGATGCATCTTTTAGAACTGATGACGAAAATATTGACCTGGATCTGCTTATTAAAGAAATAACCAATAGCGGCGGAGGAAGAAAATATAAAGGAGCTTATCAGGTTGACTTGAATTATTTTGCCGACTGTCCGGATAAAGGACTTCTTTGGGATCTTATAAAAATAACTACAACTTTTCATATCAGGCATTTAAGAGATAAATCACAGCTTTTCGATATTAAGGGATTTTATAAAAAGATAAAAATTAAGGCTGAGAAAATATTCAAATTTAACAGCAATGAATAAGCCCGTTTTAAAACAGCAGGGTAAAATTAAGCGTGATCTCGTAAGACTGAATCTCCCTGTTTATGCTGTTCGTCTCTCTTGTCCTGAATCTTTCCAGGGCAGCCCGGCCGGTTAATCCGCCCTGAATATTTTTATGCAGATCCAGTGTGAGTTTGCATGTCACAAGATGCTGATCATATGGTTCCGGCGATGTTGTTTTTGAATAGTCATACCGGTCGAGCATAAGGGAATATTCAATGCTAAAAATAGGATATGCAGTTAATACATAAAAATAGCTGAACCATTTGTGCAGCCATAAGATGTCAGTTTCATAAAGAATGGAGAATTTATATCCCTTGTCTCTTTCTCTAAAGGACTCATATGTCTGCATATTTTCAATATAAATATCGTCTTTTCTGCTCCGATTATCTTCGTCTAAGGAGATATATTCCCTTTTGTTTCTCTGTCTGTAATTAAATTCTGTTTTAAGCCCAAGGCTTGATCTGTCTCTTTTAAAGGTAATTGCTGCATTAGGGCTATGCGTGTTTTCCTCAATATTGGAAGTGATCAGCATATTCCTTGCGAATGTGTAGCCGAGACTGAAATTTGCGGAATGGTGGGGTATGCCTATCCTGTTCTGCCTGAAAAAGCCGGAGCTGAATACCTGCATCAGATCAAAATTAATGCCGGAGTCCGTATTGATTGTTACAACCTCCTGCGGGATCCCGCAGAGTGACTGACGCTCGCTTATTTCACTGATGCTGACTGATAAATTAAGATTGCAGATGTTAAAATCGAACATTGAATTCACACCCGCGTTATCGATCAGCCTGAACTGATTATCATAATTCTGAATTGGGGAATCATTATCGCTTTTTAATTTTGAATTTAATGTGTTATAGGAAAAATCCCTGCCCCGGGCGAAATTACCTCTCCCTGTATAAAAATGCCATGGAGGGTAGTTCCAGAGATTGAATACAGGATCGGCAAAACTGCCGTATACTCTTTTAATGCCGTATTCTTCTTCGAACGTCCCAGTTCCTTCTCCTTCAAATGGAATGTCTGTTTCCTGAAAATATACTGAACGCGTATAATTAAAATTCAGATATTTTAAAAATTTTATTTTCGTATGATTACCGAAATTAAACGGAAGATTAATGCTGTTGGAAACGGAACTCCTCGCGTTCCTGGCGCGGCTGTAGTTCATGGATAAAAGCCTTTCGCTGCTGCTGTAATCCCTGAAATTGTTTTCCGAGTAAAAAAATTCCAAAGCTGTATTGGGAGAAAATACCTGATTATCGCTTCCGAATCTCAGGTTCGTTTTTTTTTCTCTGTCGACAAATTTATATTTACTATTGTACAGGAAAGGGAAGTGCCAGTTGTTTTCAACATCTGCCAATATCTGCGTATCGTTAAGATATGTCTTTCCCTTAAGTTTCACGATTTCCTGCGAGGATGTAAAAATACCGGGTTGAATATAAAAATATTTATTTTTATATTCAAGGGTAAAATTCGCGCTCTGTGCCTGCCGTTTTTCTATTTCATCCTGAAAAATAAAAACAGGAGTATTGTCCCTGATTATTTTTTCGTTCTTAAAAGAAAGATCGATTTTTATAATGCCGGATAAATTCCCATATAAAAAATCGTGTATTTTTTCATCAAGGATAACTGACGGAGTGTAAAGTTTCTGGCCTGTTTTTTTTATGATTTTTTTCGCCACGTCTTCTTCTTTTTTATTGTCAAACATATCCTGTTTATACAGAAGTTTAATGCTTGGTACAGCGTATATATTGGATACGTAATTGGATTCGAACAGCAGGCTTTTCTTTTCAGTTTTACCTCTTTTGTTTTCAGATACTAATTCGTTAAAGCTGTCTGTTTCGGAATTTTCCAGTATAAAATCCAGTTTTGCGCTCCAGTTCGGCAGAATATTAGTTGAAGAAAAAATTTCATTATACTGCTCCATAATGTCGCTCATTGGCTGACCAAGGGTGCTGAACTTTGATCCATGGCCTTTGCTGATATACTTCAAATTTATATCAGAGAATACCGGCGTTCCTGCATCTGTTACAAGCAAAGGCCGCTTGATTTTTATCTCCCCTTCGTACCAATAGGCGCTGTCTGTCTGCGATTCAGCTTCGCTTAAATATATATCATTCAGCCATAGCTTTCCGGATGCTGTGCTGTTAACCTCAACCCTGATAAATGATATTCTTTTCAGATCAGGGCTACCGTGAACCGCATATTTTTCAATATTCCCGCTTGAACCATCTTTAAGCTTTAATTTCATCTCGCGCCAAATTCCCGGATAATCCATGGGAAATCTGTATTCCATATAATCTCCTTCGGATGACCCTACAAGATTATCTGGTTCAGATGATCCTACAAGTATTGTTATTGTATCTCCCGGGGTAAAATTTCTGAAATTGAACCATACATTCATTGTTTTATATGATCTTATGTCCATTGATTTTGTTAATTTCTTGGTAGCAGATCCTTTCTTTCCTGCTAAATTATAATCGATCTGTATGGCTGTTTCTTTCTGCTGTGCAAGCTCATCGTCCGACTTGTCTCCGTACAGTGAATTATAAACGCTTTTATGTATAATCATAAAAGAATTCGCCCTGTATTCTTCATCATTTATTGAGTCAACAAGCGTTAAACTGAACTCATTTGGGGAGTTGGCAGGAAAATCATCTAACATCAGATTTCCCCATATGGTGGATATGAATTTAATGCTGTCTATATATATTGTTCCTGTGCCTGCAGGATTTGTTGTGCTGTTCCTTAAGAAGAATCTGATTGATTCTATTTTCTTTAACAGTTCTTCATATTTGTATGAATTTGATAAATAATCTGCAGAGGATTTATCAAGGTATATTCTCGCTTTCTTCCATGCAGAGTCAGCCATGTCGACTGCCAGAGCATTAGTCTCATTATAAGGCGTGGTTACCGCACCCGGCATTCTTATCCTTGCTTCCTTTGTGTCTAATGTTCCGTTCCTGTCAAGGTCTTCTGTGTTCAGGATACCGTCTCCTGTTGTGAAGCTGTTAAGGCCTGGTCCGGAGCCGACACGAGTGGAAGTAACGCCCGCAGGATTAAATATCCAGCCGACATCCTCTGACGAGTTTTTCGAAGGATCAAAATCCAGTATATTATTATTGTTAAGGTCTTCAGTATCAAAAAAGCCGTCGCCGTCAGCATCTTCGTTAAGAGAGCCAAGGTCGAAATTCAGTTCTACCTCGCCTGTGGATGTCCCGTCCGCCCTGTACCAGATTTCGATATACTGAAGTCCGGAAAGATCAACAGCTTCGCTTGATAATTGCCTGGTTACAACCGGGATATAGCTGCCTGTAGAAAAATCGAAATTAAACGCGAGCGATTTTTGAGTGTCCTGATCCTGTATTGAATCCGCGATGTGGCCTTCCGCAATGGTGTATGGCCCAGGCTTCTGAGCATATGGAATATTGTATGGAGTAAAACCCGGGCCCTTAAGAGTGCCCGCATTGTCGGGATCCCTGTAATAACGGTAATACAGGAGGCCTCTTTCGCTTTGGCTAACATCTCCCTGAACAGCCTCATAGGGCATTGACGCAAGCTGCCAGTCTTTATCGGAAAGAGAGATCGGAACTGCTTCCTCGTTCGATTCCATATCGTCGATCAGGGCTTTGCCGAATGTATTGACTTTCTTATAGCTCTTCGCATATTCAGCGTACGCATTGACCTCAAGCGGCATAGATTCTGCACTGTATCCGCTGATCGATTTGACCAGCTTTTTCAGCGAGTCCTCTCCCATATGAAGCGAAGCGTCTCCTTCCAGCACAAGGGTCTGCTCAGGTTCTGCTCCGATTTTCGGTATTATGTCTGTAGCTGACTGCCTTTTTAATAAAACAGTGCCGCCGACTTTCAGGTTTCTATTTACCGCATATTCTGCTCTTGTGCCAGTCACCAGCGACGAGGTCTGCGATCCGAAAGGAAGATATTCGTATTTTACTTCAATGTCTGTTTCCGGGCCTATGGCCGGATTGTTGGGATTGGTAAACTGCAGAAAACCGGAAGTGTGATCCACGGAATAGAGCGATGAAGGAAGCTCCCGTCCGTTTAGCTTTATTCTCGTACTGCCGGGTATAATATTCATGTGCTTGAGCTGAAGGCTTCTTGCTTCCCTGTAATAATCTACTCTCAGATTATATTTAGAATATGTATCTGTATTCCCTGGCTGATTTTCACTGTATAAAATATTTGCGCTTGCAGGTTCGCCGGCTTCCTTATACAGATCCCTGAACGGTTCCCTTAAATAAAACATTATCAGCCCGTTTGTAAAATCTGCACTGTATCTGCCGATCTTTGCAGCATTAGTTCGTGTCATTATTCCGTTCTGCTTAAAAAACTGAATATTAAAATTATTCTCCAGAAGCTGTTTCTGGCCTACATTGAAAATTGATCTTACTTCATAAATATCAAGATTCAGTCTTTCATCATTATTCTGATCTTCTTCACCCGGATCCCGGCTGAAATTATTGTTTAAGTCTTCATCAATCGTATAACCATATTTGATAAATACAAAGAGTTTTCCGCTGAAGCCTGTTATGTCTGTTCTGGCAGAAGGATCGGACGTATTCAAGGGGCTGCCTGCCAGTGTATAGACAGCGAATATCCTTGCGTTCTTAGGAATATTTTTTATAAACGTAATGAGGCCTGTTGAATAGTTGATTGTATAATCCGTACCCGAAACAAGCTTATCATAATATCCGCCGTCAAGAGTAAGTTTAACCGAGTTTAAATTTTCATAAGTATTATAATTATTCTGGTCATCCATATAAATCTCAAAACCCGAAGGTGATATGTTTACCATTCCGGGTTTATAGGTTTCCGGAATTGCCGGTTTTGATGTAAACGTGACTAAAGTATTATACGGATCGTCGCCGGGCACCGGCGGAGTTGTTAAGTGGTCGTATCTTTTAAACGGCTCCAGCTGATAGTATGTGTTTCTTACATACTGGTAGTCCGCAAGCTTCATATAGCCTGAAGATGAATTTCCGCGGAATATCTCAATTTCCGTTTCTCCCTTGATAATGCTGCCGAAGGCCTTTAAGCTGAAATTATTTTTGCGCAATGTCAAATCAAGGCCGAGGCCTTTTGAGGAAGTGTCGTCATAAACAGCATACTTTGATCCCTTAAATTTTATATCTATCTCGCCGGCATTTATTTCCCTGATGATTTCATCATCGTTTATTGCTTTATACTGCATTGAGTAACGATTGTCTTCTTTATCGCTGTCATAATCAATAAACACTTTCATTCTTCTGCCCATGCTGCCGTCAATGTGAAGCTGCATCTGGCGTTCAAAGTCAAGTCCGTCATTTATAACTCTGGAAACGGGTTTATCATCATCGGACATTCTGTACTTATTTCTGGTGAACTTTGATTTGCCGTAAATGGCGTTCATTTTATACGAACCATACGTGTTCATGGCTGTTTCACCCGAATCCATGAACATCCTGCCATCCGGGCTTTCCTTAATTACAGAATATCTCGGCGCCACGACATACTTATCCCAGTCGCCTTTCTCGTAACCAAAAGGCTTGCCGGGGTCTTCATTGCCGGACACTTTAGCGGTTATTATGTTTTCGGATTTCTGAATACCGCCAGCGCCTTCAGTTTTTCTTTCGTGAGTTTCAATGAATTTGAGAAGTCTTTCAGTGAAGCTGTTGTCCGCACCGGAACTCTTTGATATTACAACAGCAAAGAGGGATACGGCGCCCGCAATGATAAAACACGCGGATATCTTCAGAATAAGGGACACGGCTTTATTCATTATATTTTTTGTATATAAAGAGGTTTATATATTTCGGGGGATAATTTTTAAATGCGATTTGAACTTAATTTTTACTTAAATGTCTAATACACTCTGCTAAACTGTAATTTATTATTTTTCTGTTTTATCCCCCAAATCCCTGTCAGGATGGCTTTTAAATTTTTTAATCCCTCTAAGGGGGGTTTGGGGGATTAAGGGCAAATATATTCAACATTTATCTTTTACCAGAGCCGGCTCATATAAGGATAGGGATTGATAGATGTATTGCCGAGCCTTATCTCATAATGGCAGTGATTCCCTGTGGCTGATCCGGTTTGTCCTACGTATCCGATTAACTGGTTTTTCTTAACCTGATCTCCCGCTTTAACAAAAAGCTTTTCGCAGTGGCCGTACATTGTCTGATAACCGTATTTATGCTGAATTCTTATCAGAAATCCGTATCCGCCTGCCCATCCTGATGTTAAAACAGTACCCGGAGCCGTGGCCCTGATTTCTGTCCTTGGCGCTGCTGCTATATCAATGCCTGCATGAAAGTCGCGTCCGAAACCGAACGGCGAACGTCTCCATCCGTACAAAGATGTAACATGCCCTCTGTTCGGAACGATTGAGGGAATATCATTATATACTTTGCTTCTTACACTGATAAAATTTTTTACGGTTTTTATTGTTTTTGTGGTGCATACAAGTTCTTTCTGAAGTTCCCTGAGAGTGAATATTTCATCAGGAAGTATGTTCCGGTAATCCTTAAGGTCATCTGATTCACTTATTTCCCCGTTCGATTCCCATATTTTATCAACATCGTTGTCGCCCTTGGTAATTTCGTAAACGTCTTCTATAAATGGTTTCATTTTATCTACAAGCTTTGCAGTATTTTTTGTCATCATTTCAAATCTTATAAGATTTGATCTTATATCTTTATAGTTTGCCAGGAGCTCTTCTTTTTTGGAATTGATTGACGCGTTTTTGATGACAGCGTAGGATGAAGTGCCGACAACAATCATGAACAGGAAAACAAAGAAAAGAATAGTGAATTTGGAAATATGAAAATTAAATATGTTTTTCTCGTTATGGGGAATTAGCATTATGGTCATTTTTTCATGGCCTTTTTCGAGAAAAGCGTCCCATAACTTGTTATATCTTTTTTTTATAAAAAACTTTTTCTCAGATATATTTTTTTGTATTCTATTGTTATATTGCCTGATCCTGAAACGCATTTGAACCTTTTAAATAATGATCTTTCTGCCTTATTGTCTGTTTCTGTACTATTATCGTTAATAAATAATTATTATGCAACTATTTTTTAGAAGATTAAAAAACGCGGTCTATGGCTTCGTAAATGGTTTTCACCGGTACTATTTCGCCGGTAAATGCTTTTTTTGCTTCGGACGCGTCCTTTTCCGGCACAATGATTCTTTTAAACCCGGATCTTGCGAATTCCTGCGCCCTTCTTGCGCATTGCGAAACAGGCCGGATCTCTCCGGATAATGATATTTCTCCCGTAAATCCCGTATCTCTCGGGACAGGCTTGTCTTTAAGGCTTGATACTATGGCAATTGCAACAGCCATGTCGGCAGATGTCTCATTTACCTGGAATCCGCCAGCCAGATTGATAAATACATCATGACTGTTAAGCTTCATGAAACCGTGCTTTTCCAGAACAGCAGCCAGCAGGATAAGCCTGTTGATGTCAAATCCGTCCGACATCCGGCGCGGGTTTGAGAAATTAGTGAATGCGACCAGAGACTGCACTTCGAAAAGCATTGTCCTGCTTCCCTCTATAGCCGCGGAAATTGCGCTTCCTGAAGAACCTGAACCGACAGAGTTAAGAAAAACGCTGTTCTTATCGCTGACTTCAACAAGACCTGCGTCCGACATCCGGAACAGGCCGATTTCGTTGATTGATCCGAACCTGTTCTTAAGGGCTCTTATCATCCTGAATTCTTTGGAAAAGTCTCCCTCAAAATACAAAACAGTATCGACAAGATGCTCAAGTATTTTCGGCCCGGCTATGCTGCCATCCTTGGTGATATGGCCTATAAGTATTACCGGAATTCCGGTGCTCTTTGCGAGATCGATCAGTCTTGCTGAGGATTCCCTGACCTGGGTAACCGAGCCTGCCGAGCCCGGTATCTCGGATGTGTAAAGAGTCTGCACTGAATCCGCTATGAGACACTCGAACTTATCAGCCCGCACCGCATTCTGTATCTCTTCTACGCATGCACTGGAAAGCACGTGTATGTTATCCGAAGAAAGGCCCAGCCTGTTCGCTCTGTGTCTTAACTGCACCGGGGATTCCTCGCCCGAAATATACAGCGTTTTAAGGGTGCGGGCAATCTGAAGCGCAATAGTGGATTTGCCGATACCCGGTTCTCCGCTGATAAGGATAACCGATCCGGGCACAATACCCCCTCCGCAGACAAGGTTGAATTCATCAATGTCGGTAATTATTCTTTTTAACTGATCGGAATGTATTGAAGATAACGGAACGACTTTGCTTTCCCTACGCGGCTTTGTATGTGCCGGAGAGGATTCGGCTTCGACAATTGAGTTCCATTCGCCGCAGCCGGGGCATTTGCCCTGCCACTTTGAATACTCAGCACCGCATGAAATACACAGAAAGATATTTTTTTTCTTAGACATATATAATTTTTATTTCTTCGGGCTGAAAAGAAGCTTTGACGGGTCCTGATCCACAGAACGGGCAAAACTTTTGATCCGAATAGACGCGTCTTTCAGGTTATTATATATTTCTTCATCGGTGAGCAGTTTCCCCAGAGTGCCGCGGCCGTTATCAATTCTGTATATTATTTTATTGAGACTGCTTGTTATTTCGGAGAGATTCCTGAGCGCTATTGCTATATCCTCCTTGTTTGTTTCCGAAAGTTGTGACAGATTTTTTGTAAGAATATTCAGCTGAACCATAAAATTTTTTGTTTCTTCATTCAGCGTGGCCATCATGGCTTTTGTAATCAGAACTGATTTTTTAATATCGTATTTATTGTCATCTACAAGGCTGTTAAGATTTCCCACGAATTTATTTGAGTTCTGAAATATCTCTGCAAGCACCTGGCCGCTCTGTTTATCCTGGAAGAAGCTCTGGAATGTAAGCATCATCTGGTCAAAGCTGGCCGGATCAAGCCCGTATATTCTGTCCTGGTCAGTAAGAAATTTGCTCACGTCTGCCGCAGGCGGAACAAAGACATTTATATATTTTTCTCCTATAAGCCCTGTTGTGAATATGGCGAACTGGGCCGCTTTAATCAATTTAAAATTATTGTCTATCCACACATTGACTTCGGACTTTTCTCCGCTCTGTTTAATGGATTCTACCCTGCCTATTTTAATCCCTCCGCCTATTTTCACCGGAGCGCCCACCCTCAAGTCGTTAAGGAATCCGAAGTATATTTTAAGATTGTACCCGGAACGGGAAACGTTTATTTTTGCGAGTACTCCGATAAGCACAATAAAAATTGTAAAGCTTATTGTAATTAAAAGCCCCACTCTTGCTTCATCGCTGAGTTTCATTCAAGGCCTCCCTGGAAAAAAAGCTGATTAAATAGCATTCTTATTCATATTGCAGGAAGAATCAATCCAAATTTTTATTCTATTTTATAATTTGACATTTATTTTAACAAAGTATAAAATGATTTTATCTTCATGTATAATACACGAAATGTTTATTGTCATAGTTGCCGCTTATTCCGAGGCCGGCGGCTTGCGTTATAATTCAGCAAAAATTAAGCCGGCTTCAGGCTGGCCAAGCGGTTGTTAAAAGGAGAATATCTGAACAGTTATGGTAGATATAAAAAGAAATCTTAATACCAGGGCAGGCAGTATTAAAAAACCTGCGAACAAACCTTCGGAGGATCATGCGGAGATACTGGACAAGGCTGTCGACTCTCTGGAAGAACAGAAAAGGAAGTATGATATCGCCATGTATTATACACACCACGACACGGAAAACGCGAAGAATATGGTATCGGGTTCATATAAAGATTTATTTGTAATCAAGGTAAAATTTTCAATATCAACAACTTACGGCGCCTTTATCGCATTTTTCAATATGCCGTACTGCACACTTGTTCATGTTTATGCAGTTATGAGCCATTCGTACATAGTTGACGACCTGAGGACAATACTGCCATGGCGGGATTTTGAAAAACAAATGGAGGATATTGATAAGCAGGGCGGCCATGACTCAGAGCTGACCTCAAAAATGAGAGCAGACCTTTTCCAGACATTTACAATACAATTGGGATCCAATCAGAGAGCGAATGAATTGAAAAAAAATCTGGAGAGTAACGATCAGATAACTGCAAACAGGATCATCCAGAAATTCATCCGCGATAAATTCGGATTTCAGAGTATAAATCCCAGTGTGGATTACGAACAGATATCGTCCCTGGATATGGAACTGTATTCACTGACAAGCAAGAAACTGGATAAGGAACTGCAGTCTGCTGAACCTGAGAAGGAAGAAGAAGGGCCTCATATAGAGGTTGAAGAAGAGAGCGATGATGATGATATCGATAAAAAAGATGTACAGCTGATTTTAAGAGGCAGTCTGGTCCTTTCTCCGATTAAAGGAAAAGAACTCTCAGGCGTTGAAGTTGGGGATAAAATAAAGGTCACTCTGGATGGTGCGAACCCGAAAGCAGTCACTGTGGCCAAGGCATTTAAAGCATATGACGACGGAAAGCTCCTGCCGGTTACAGGCAGGGTTGTATCAATAAGGCATTTGACTGACGGCGGCTATAAAATATTCTGCATTATAGCAAAGGGAATATATATTAAAATCGAAGAGGAGGAAGAGGGCATTAAAATAGCGGCCGAGATACAGGAGGAATCCGGGGGATCTGTTCATCATTACCTTCCTGTTTTGATTGCGGCTTTGGTTGTATTTTTTACTCTCCTTGCAGTTGTACTTGTGCTTTTGCTGAAATAGAAATGGCCTTTGCAAAATCATCCATGCGGAACTCCCATGCTTCGCATAGGTAAGGGCAGCTATATCGGATTGCCGTTACCTGCAGCACCTGCCGGATTTCATATCGCATATCTCATCATTCTCTATCTGAATCGTTGTGTGGGTAATCCCGTATTTGTTTTCCAGCATTGAATTCACTCTCTTTATTATTTTATCTGTATTGGTAATATCGAGCGACTGGTCAACGCATACATGGCACGAAAGGAAAACCTCGGAAGAACTGACTGACCAGATATGAAGCCCATGCAGGCTCCCGACCCCGGCTGTAGCCAGGATATTTTTATACACCTCGTCTGCGTCTATATCCGGCGGCGTGCCCTGAAGAAATATTCTGAACGATTCCTTTATTATTCCAGCAGAGCTCCATACCATCATAAACACTATTATCAGGCTTGCGGCGAGGTCTGCCCAGGTTATTCCCGTAAAATACAGAATTATCCCTGCTGCAATTACAGCAACGGACGATAGTGCGTCGTAAAGAAGATGGAGAAACGCAGCTCTGATGTTGAGATTGCTGTTCTTGTTTTTAAAAAGAACTATGATTGAGAATACATTGCCGAGCAGGGCGATTACAGACACAGGGATCATAACTGAAACGTCAACCGGGACCGGATGCATGAACCTTGCCACTGCTTCATATACAATGTATATACCAAGGCCTGCAAGCATGAGCGCGTTTAGGAGCGCGATTAGCACTTCAAAACGCTTGAGCCCGAAGGAATATTTTTTGCTAGGATAGGATTCCGATACTTTCTCGCCGGCATACCCGAGCATAAGGGACAGAACGTCCGATAGATTGTGCCACGCATCGGAAATAAGCGCAAGGCTTCCGGATATTATTCCGCCTATGTATTCTGCAACTGTAATTACCGAATTGAACAGAATTACAATAACAAGTCTTTTTTTGTTTGTTATATGCGCGTACCCGTGATTGTGATCGTGGTTTTCTTTCTGATTCTCTTTCATAGTATTGCTGCAGTATTTACTGATATTTGCATTTAATATGTTTTCTCATTATCCCCTGTACGAAGCCTCCCTTGAGACTTCCCGGGTTGCTGACTAAGTAACATATAAACGCCCCCTTACTTGGGGAGGTCATCCCCCGGTAAGACCCAATCATTCCCCTGAATAAGGAGTGATTCCTCCTGCATGGGAAAAGAATCCCAGAATAAATACGCATTATAATAGAGTTTACTTCCCGGCATTACCCGTGGAGGAGCATATCATAAAATGATTTATTATTCATCAAAATCCATATATAGTTGTATTGAATTATTAATATATCTTCTAATAACCTGTTCCAGTAGACGATAAAAATTGCCGTCGATGAACTGAGCAGACAATAAAATTCCACGGGCAGAGCCCCCGGCGCAAGCGCACCTGTTGAATCAAGTCCTAAGACATGTTTTTCACGTGGTAAGATTCCCTCCGTCAACATATATGCTCTGGCCTGTGACAAAACCCGCAGCACCGGAAACAAGAAAAAGAACAGCGCCAACAATCTCTTCGGGTTCCGCCAGACGGCCCATCGGTATGCCAGCGATCATTTTCTTCGCAATATCGGGATTTGACCATATCGGTTTGCTGAATTCAGTGCGCGTAATTGCAGGCCCCACAGCATTGACCCTGATCCCGTACTCAGCCCACTCGCGCGCCATGCACCGCGTGAGCATTTTAAGCGCAGCCTTACTTGTATTGTACGCGCTCATGCCCGGCTCGGTTCTCTCAGCTCCGACTGTCGTGATATTTATAATGCTGCCGCTCTTTTTTTCCATCATATGACGCGCCGCGATCCGGCTCAGAAGCCATACTGATTTGACATTAGTGTCGAACACCTTGTCCCAGCCGTCCTCGCGCATATCCAGGAGGCTGCGCATAAAACTTCGCGCCGCATTGTTAACAAGTATGTCAATGCTTCCGAATGAACTCACAGCTGTACTGACCAGATTTTCGAGCTGTTCATTGACAGTCAGATCTGCAGGCACAGCTATTGCTCTACCGCCCGACTTTGTGATCTCATCAGCAACAGAATCGATCTCCTGCTTTGTGCGCGCAGCAACAACTACTGAAGCGCCGGAAGCAGCGAGCCCGAGAGCTATGGCCCTGCCTATACCCTTCCCGCCTCCTGTTACAATTGCCGACTTTCCGGTCAAATCAAACTTTGTATTTCCCATAATGTTTCTCCTGAAATAAATTCTAAACAGTCTTAAAGGAATTCTCGCTTAACTCTTTTATCAGCCTGGTTTTTAATTTTTTTAAATTGTCGGATAAACTTATCTTGTAAGTATGCGGGTTCAGAAGCCGCCTGTATGTCTTGTCAAGCGAATCAATTTCGCTCTGCCTGTAATCTTTTATGCCGGATATATCCACGGACGCATTGATCCTTCTCCCACTCTTCATGACCCTTGCGAGCAGAGGCAAAGCGCGGTCATAACTCCTGAGTATAAATCCCGCATAATCCGTAGATGGATGATTGAATCTCACAGGCTCTTTCTTCGCGATCTTGTTTTTCAGCGCATGCTCCTCTTCTTCAAGGTAAAGAAGATCGCAGAGCATGTTTTCCCCGCGGTAGAATCTCATAACGTTCTTGACGCCCGGGTTGGTGATCTTCTCCGACTGATTGGAGATTTTTATGCAGGGCCTTGTTGCCCCGCCTTTTTTTTGGGATACGATTTTATAAACGCCCGATAACGCTGGGTCATTTCCGCCCGTTATCAGCCTAGTGCCCACTCCCCATGCGTCTATCGGAGCGCCGCCGCTCTTTATCTGCTTGATGATCCACTCATCAATATCGCTCGAAACGAAAATCTTAACTTCCGGAAGTCCGGCTTCATCGAACATTTTTCTTGCTTCAATGCTCAGGTATTCAAGGTCCCCGCTGTCAATGCGCACGCCCATTAGTGCTGGCTTTATCTTTTTAAGTTCGTTAAAAACAGTAATCGCATTCGGGATGCCGGACTTCAGGGTATTGAAAGTATCAACAAGCAGAATGCATCTTTCAGGATATATTTCCGCAAATTTCCGGAATGCTTCGAGCTCCGATCCTGCGCTCATTACCCAACTGTGCGCCATTGTTCCGCTGACAGGTATGTTGAAAAGCCTGCCTGCAAGAGAGTTCGATGTAGAGTCCGCGCCTCCTATATAAGCGGCTCTCGACGCTGAAATACCGCCGTCAATGCCCTGCGCCCTGCGAAGCCCGAATTCAAGCACAGGCTTGTCGCCTGCAATGTCGGCAATGCGGGCTGTTTTTGTTGCTATGAGGCTCTGAAAGTTTATAAAGTTAAGCACAATGCTCTCAATTAACTGCGCTTCCATGAGATTGCCGGTTACGCGTACAAGAGGCTCATTCGGAAAAACCACGGTGCCTTCCCTGACGCTGTAAATATCGCCTCTGAACGAAAAGCCTGCAAGATACCCGATGAATTCCTTTTTAAAAATCTTCTGGGATTCAAGATAGCGCAGATCATCATTGCTGAATTTTAATTTTTCTATTGCATCCAGAAGAGGATCAAGCCCGGCAAATACAGAGTAACCGCCGTTAAAGGGCTGATGCCTGAAAAACATTTCGAATACGCCTTCTTCATCAGGGAATTTAAAAAAATATCCCTGCATCATTGTCAGCTCATAAAAATCGGTTAGCAGAGCGAGATTATTATATTTCATATCTGCAAGTCGCCTGTTTTTAAAATTTTAATGCCGATGCTTTTCATATCTTTCAAACATTTATCTATGCTGCCTTCAGGAACATCTATGCCCCTGCATGCATCGAGAATAACCGATGTTTTAAAACCGTATTTCACCGCATCCATAGCGGAATAATACACGCAGTAGTCTGTTGCCAGTCCGCAAAGACAAACCTCTTTTGCATCAAGTGCATCCAGATAACCATGAAGGCCTGTTTCTGTTTTTTTATCGTTCTCAAGAAAAGCGGAGTAGGAATCAATTTTAGAATTTATGCCTTTGCGCAATATCAGATTAAATCCCTTGCTGTTCAGGTCCTTGTGAAAATCAGCACCAGGCATCCCCTGTACGCAGTGATCCGGCCATAGGGTCTGCATAATCCCGTTACTATCAATCTGATCGTAAGCATTTTTTCCCTTATGATTCGAAGCAAACGAGGCATGGCTTTCCGGATGCCAGTCCTGTGCGCCAATAACAATATCGAATTTATTCATAATGCCATTAATGACCGGCACTATTTCATCCCCTTCATTTACGGCAAGCGAACCGCCGGGGCAAAAGTCATTCTGTACATCGATAACTATAAGTGCTTTTTTGTATTCTTTCATAAAGGCACCTCTGTTATGGAAGTGTAAGCAGTTTAAAACATAGTTTGATTTCAAAACGTAATTGAATCGGAAATTAAATCAATTACGTTTTTAAATCAAACTAAATTATTTTCCGATGCAGAATCTGCTAAAAATGGAGTCAAGTATGCTGTCAGGCGAGATTTCCCCGGTGATTTCGGAAAGGCAGTCAATTAAATTCTGAAGTTCAAAAGCAATTATTTCCTGCGGTTCCTTTGAGAGAAAAAGACCTCTGCACGCCTTAATAATGATAAGAGCTTTTTCCAAAATAATGATTATACGCATATCAGCAACAAAAGAATTTTCATAATCTACAAATTCATTCCTTAAAATACCGCCAAGTGTTTTTTCAAGATAGGCAAGACCCTGTCCGGATTTCGCGGAAAACGGGATCACATTGCCGAACTGAGCGAACCGGGCGAGATTGTCCGGCTGGGCCAAATCAATTTTGTTCGCAAGAACGATATGCTTTTTATTCTTTACAATGTTAAAGATTGAAATGTCCTCATCTGTAACATCAGACCCGGCATCAATTACAAAAATAATCACAGGAGCTGTCTCAATTTTTTTTCTGCTCAGCTCAACACCGATGCGTTCTATATGAGAATCAGATTCAGTGATGCCCGCAGTATCAAGTAGATGAACAGGCATACCTGCGAACTGTACGATCTCTCCGATAAGATCGCGCGTTGTTCCCGGAATATCGGAAACGATCGCCCTCTCCCTGTTCAGTATAAGATTGAGTATGCTTGATTTCCCGACATTGGGCCTGCCGACAATGGGCACATCGATACCGTGCGATATCCGCTCTCCTATCCTGCATCTTCTGTGCAGATCGGCAACTAGAACCTCCGTTTCATCAAGCTGAGTTAAAGCTTCCTCACCTGAAACGAATTCAATATCCTCCTGGCTAAAGTCAATACCTGACTCGATGTCAGCCTTTAAGTTAATAACGCGTGCCGTGATATTTTTAATAATATCGCGCAGGGCTCCATGCATTTCTTTTATGGCCGAAGAAACCTCCCAGCCGCTTCGAGCTGTAATAATGTGATTAATTGCTTCAGCTTCGGTAAGGTCAATCTTTCCATTTAAAAAAGCCCGTCTGCTGAACTCGCCCGGTTCTGCAATCCTTATACCCCGGCTGCAGAGGAGATCTATTACCTTCCGGACAATTATCGGATTTCCATGGCAAGATATCTCCGCCATATCTTCACCTGTAAAGCTATGAGGTGCTTTATAATATACCAGAACAACATCGTCAATAAGCACATCATTTAATACAATTGAGCCGTACGCAGCATATCTGTGCTTTATTTTATCAGGACGGCCGAATATAGACATAACAGCCCCGAGAGTATCGGGGCCGCTTATTCTGATTGTCGATATAGGCGAATTAATTGGCGGAGTCGCAGAAGCGCAAATTGTGTCTTCCGGCATCATCATTACCTTCGTGAAGACGGAGAAACCTTAACTTTTCTGTAAATCCCTTCCCCTTCGCTTTTTGTTGATACGCGCGAGTCATTCTGTAAAGTGAGATGAATAAGCCTTCTCTCAAAAGGATTCATTGGTTCCAAAGTCCACGGCTTTCCGGTTCTTATGACTTTATGTGCAATATCCTTTGACAGCCTTCTTAATGCTTTTTCCCTCTTTTCTCTGTAAGATTCAATATCAAGGATAATTTTTTTATCGCTTTGAGTCTTATTTGATACAATCAGGTTAACTAAAAACTGCAGGGATTCCAAAGTCTTACCCTGTTTGCCTATTATTAACCCGGATTGCCCGCTGTCCATCTCAATATAAATCCTGTTGGAACCCTCTATAATATCTTTAATTTTAACTTCAATCCCCATCTTATTTATAATATTTATTAAAACTTCTTTTGCAGAACTGACTAAATCCGCGTCTGAATCGCTGTAATAAACCCTTATCTTTGCCTGTCTGGAAACACCAAAACCCAAAATTCCGCTCTTGCCTTCATCAACAACCTCTATTTTTATCTTGGATGCATCATCAATCCCAAGCTCAGCTAACGCCTTTTTCGCGGCATCATCTACGGTCTTCCCTTCAACCTCTAGTACGTTCATGTTAAATCTCCTCGTTATAATTTATTCATATATAACGTATTCGTTTTTTATTTTTAAATTATAACCTCCATATTTTATAATTTATAAATTTATTATTTAAATCTTGCCCAAGCAATATTTTTCGTAATATAAAAATATAATGATATTTTATTATGCTTCAGCAGTCGCAGTCTTACCCTTCCTGTTTGTATAAACCTGATGTAAAATCTGCAATGCGTTCTGTAAAGTCCAGTAAAGCACAAGCCCGGAAGGCATATTCCAGAATATCACTATAAAAACCAGCGGCATCAGCATCATCATCTTTTGCTGCTGGCCACCGCCTGCGGCTGAAGGCATCATCCTCTGCTGAAAAAATGATGTCGCAGTCATCAAAATCGGCAGAATATTTATATTAAAGCCGAAAACCTGAGCCACTGTATCCGGCAGCGAAAGGTCTTTTATCCAGAAAATAAACGGCGCCTGCCACAAATCTATCGAATTAATTAACGCGCTCCATAGTGCAAAAAAGAACGGCATCTGAAGCAGCAATGGAAGGCACCCGCCCATGGGATTCACTTTGTTGGCCTTATACAGCTTCATCATTTCTTTATTAAGTACATCCGGCTTGCCCTTGTATTTCTCTTTAAGCTCATTCATTTTCGGAGTAAGCGCCTGCATTCTTTTCATCGACTCCGTAGATTTTATAGTCAGCGGCAGTAATACTATTTTGGTAAGAATTGAAAACACAACAAGCGACCAGCCCATATTTCCGAACAGTTTGTTGATATAGAGAAGGCACCACAGAAGAAAATCCCTTATTGGTTCAATCCATTTGCTAACATCAGCCGCGTCTTTCAAACTCACATCAACAGCAGCAAGTTTATCTTTGTTCTTTTCGCCGGCATATACTTTGAAGGATTTTGCGAACTTTTCTCCAGGCTGGACTTTATTAGCAGCCACATAAATTCCAGCTTTATACCCGGTATGTTCCCTGGTATCGCAAATAATGCCTGTCCCGTTGAAATTTTCAGGCAGCATTATCAGCAGAAAATACCTGCTCATTAGGCCAGCCCACCTGATATCTCCGTTTTCAATTTTATAATTTTCAGCCTTGGAAAAAAATCCGCCGCCCTTTTCACATTTACTAAAATCACCATTTAAATAATATACCTGGTTCAGCTTATTATAAGTATTGTCAAAATTCATATCAGGGCCCAGAAAGTCTCCGGGAGATACTATAATATAATCGTTTGGAAATGAAATTGCTTTATTTCCAAGATTAATAATATTATAATCAATCCTGAAATAATAGCTGTCGCTGTTAAATGTATATGTTTTTTCAAGCTGCACAGGCTTCCCGTCTATGGAAATATTCGATGTAAATTTTATTACGTAATCGGATAACCTGGTGTAATCCCATAAAGTGTTTTCAAGGTCATTCCCCTGAGTAAATTCCTCTTTGCTGAAATATATAGAAAAATCAAATAATCCTTTCGAATCGAAAATATTTTTATCTACAACAAGTTCAACTTCTCTTTCTTTATACTTAAAGCTTTTGATCGCTCCACCTTTATTGGAAAAAGTTACTGCATATTTATCCGTGGATACTTCAATTGTTGTTTCTTTAGCTGTCTTCAGGCCTGCCACCTTAATTTCGCTTCCAGTGTCCTTAACGGGTTTTGTATCAACAGCAGCTTCCCTTTGAGTCTGTTGAACCGGGCTTTCCTGTTTTTCCGGCGCAGTGGGATTGAAAAAGCGCATCCATACAAACCATATAGCCAGTGAAAGTAATACTGCTATGATCATTCTTTTTGATTCCATAATATTTTCCTTATATGATTAAGTTAAGATTAAAAGTGCAAATATCGAATCATGTAGTCATGACAAGATGCTTTGCCCGTAATTACAGTGCATAAAAAATTTAATTCGAACATTTTACTGATTATTTACAGAATAATGAAAAATCAGAAGATACAATCTTTAGAATGTTTAAGCAGGTTATGGGAGATCATATCCCCCGTCACAAAACGGGTGACATCGCAATATTCTTTTAAAAGACAAAAATAAACCTTTTAAAAGCCCATGTTTCTTCAGTGCGATTATTGCATAGGAAGAACATGTAGGATAAAACCTGCAGGAGGAAGGTAAATATGGAGACAAAAATAGCTTATAAATTTTAATAGCGCCGATACACAACATAATCGCCGTATTTTTAATTTTTATTATCATACAGAAGTTATGACCCCGGCTTTGTTAAGCAATTGCCTGATAATGTTTTTTGAATCTTCATAATTTAATTTATTAAATTTTTCCAAAGGCCGCATTATGATATAAAAATTATTGTTTACTCCTTGCAATAACTCACGGCAGATTGCCCTGATTCGTCTTTTAGCCAGATTTCTAATAACTGAATTGCCAAATTTTCTCTGAATTTGTATTCCAACTTTAACAGGATTTAAAGGAGTATGATTATTACTTTTATAATAAAAATTTTCACTGCCCATAACATGATAGACTATAACCTGAATTTGCTTCTCATAAAACCTTCTTCCTTTTTTTAAAACCTCCCAGAATACCTTTTTCCCTTTTAAAGATTGATATCTTTTCATGAATTAAATCTTTTCTTTTTCATCTGAAACTGTTAATTTATATCTTCCTTTTCTCCTTCTTCTTTTTAATACTTCTCTCCCTTCAGGAGTACTCATTCTTGACCG
>JAFGSG010000043.1 GCA_016934735.1 Spirochaetota bacterium
AAATAAAAGCTCATACATCTGTGAAAAATCTTCAGAATATTCTTCGGTGCATCATCTGGAATGATACTGCCCAATATCTTAAGAAATAGCCAAATGGAAATTCAGTTTTCAAGGAACTATCTCGGCTGCTTGTCGCAGCCTGAAAAAGTCAGTCAAGATGAGTTACTTATTTCTGAGATTGTCTAAACAGAATATATTGCTGGATAATCTGGATTATGCTTTTTTTTCATATGTCAATCTTTACGATGGAAGTACTTTTCTGAATCTGTGTCCCGAATATTCATTTCTTGATCATTTAAAAACAGGTCTGGTCTGTTCTTATTTCATGGGAAAAAAAAAGAGTGAATTCGGGCTTTCGCAGAATTTATTTTCAACACTATGGTATCTTAACGTATTTTTTTAGTACCCGCATCCTCCGCCGTGCATCCCGCATGTCCCATTAGCACAGCAAGGAGTGCTCTGCCCGCACGCCGGTAATTCCATTGTATTGCCGCCCTTCATAATAAACCCGCTGCCACCGGTGATCAGACGTTTAACATCTGATCCGCATTCAGGGCATTTATTTACTGGAGCATCGTTCATGTTCTGGAATACATCAAATTTATTGTTGCACGAAGGACAATTATACTCATAAGTCGGCATAGCTACCTCAATTAGAGAATTATTAAAATCTAAAAAATGAAATATTATATAATTTAAAATACTAATTATCATGTTGACAAGTCAACTATTTACACTAATAATATATTGACATTTTTAAAAATATAAAATATTTTGAGCTATTAATAATAAAAGTTTTAATAACGGCAGAATTAATGCATATTGATGATAAAAAATTCGATGATTTTAATCTGGATTCCATCTCAGATGGAGATTCCGATTTTGAGAATCTTTTTAATGAACCGTCGGAAGGAGGAAAGCCGGCTGTTAAAAATAAAGCAGGAAACGAACAGAATTTAATAAATAAAGATAGTGCCTATAAGGAATTGGGAAAAAAACCTGTTCCTGCAAAAAAACGGACAATAAGCGATTTTGAACCTGACATGGACGCGCTGCTTATGACAGCGCAATCATCAATGATAATAGAAGGCATGGAACTGTTTGAAAATAAAAATTTTGCCTCCGAAACACTTCAGATATATCTGGAAGCTGTTAAAGGTGTTGATCTTTATATTAAAATATTAAATCGCAACCCCAATAATTACCGTAAACTAAAATCTTTAATCGATGTGGATATAGACTGCCAACAGGTTGAAAAAATAGCTTTTGATCTCTACAAAAAAGAATACGACACCACACCGGACACAGACAGAGAAAAACTGGAAGCCTTTGAATTATTTAAAAAAATTTTTAAGCAGTCTGTCAACAAAGCCAGCATAAGCAAATCTATGAAATTATTAAGAAAATATTTTTTATTATCCGGAGGTCTTGATGTTGAAAAAATCCAGGAACAAATAAATGTTGATAGTATTGAAATTAAAAAAGATATTAACTATTTCCATCAGCATTTAAAAATTGCTCTCAACATGATAAAAAAAGATGAAGGTGAAATCACGAGAGGTTTAAGAGGAAGAGACCTGAATGTCTTTATTACAAAAGCCTCTGAGTTCCTGGGATATTACTATAAATTATTAGAAAATATAAAAGTTTCAGATTACTACTTCAGAATTCATAACATATATAAAAAATATTTTATTATGAAAGGATAAATTATAAAAACATTTCGACCATTTCATAAATCAGCCCGTCCATTTGGAAAAATCCGCTTTTAGTGAATCTTACTATTGTATCATTATTGGATTCTTCAATGTTCATAAAATCTCTGGCCTTCAACTCAATAAATTTTTCATATAATTTATCCGGAACAATTATCTGTAATTTATTTTTAAAATCAGTTAATGAGATGCCATAGGACAAACGAAGGCCGGATAAAATATACTCTACGATTTCCGAATTCTTTGTCCTTTCGTCTTTCTGCAGAATACGGCCTTTATATTTAAAATATTTCTCAATGGAATTCGGATTATAAAACCGCTCTCCGTTATAAAAAGAATGGGCTCCCGGGCCGAAGCCGGCATATGGAATAAACATCCAGTACTTCAGATTATGTTTTGATTCATATAAAGGCAGGGCATAGTTGGAAACCTCGTAATGAATATAGCCGGCATTAATAAAGTAATCAATTGTTGTCTCGAGCAATTCTCTTTGTAAATCGTTAAAATCCCTGTCCGGAATATATCTTTTATAAAGCGGCGTGTTTTGTTCTATGCTGAGCGTGTATGCGGAGATATGCTCAAACCCATAACATGTAATTTCATTTAGCTCTTTAAGCAAATCATTCCCGGCCTGCCCCGGTATGCCGATGATTATGTCAATACAGTGCACAATATCCGGAAAACCGGCAAAATCAGATAGCAGTCTATCCGTGCATATATCGGCAGATCTTCCTATTGCAGAATGAAGTTTCGCGTTCATTGTCTGAACACCCAAGACTACCCTGTTTACTCCTAGCTCTTGATATTCCTTGAGTTTTTTTATTGAAAAATCTCCGGGATTACATTCAACAGTAATTTCAGGCATTTTATCCATTTTAAAAAACCTGTTAACTGTGTTCAATATTCTGCCAATCTGGGTTGGATTCAGAAGAGACGGAGTGCCGCCCCCGAAATATACTGTATCTGCAATATAATTACTTAATCCGGTGCTTCTTTCTTCAAGTTCAATCAGTAATATATCAATAAAGTCGTTTATTATTTCATTGCAATAATTGCTTCTATAATTTATCAATGGAACAGAATAAAAAGAGCAGTAATCGCATTTTTCCCTGCAGAACGGAATGTGTATGTATAATCCTAACTTATTATCTTGATTATTTTTCATTAAATCCAAGATTAATATTTATTTTTTCTTTAGGTTTGAATTTCCCGTTTAAGCACAATATCAGTTGTCTCAAGGACTCATCTGTATTTGAAAAAGTGAAAAGCACAGGAGGCAGTTCTTTAACAGATCCCAATGCAAATGGATTACCGGTGCATAGTAAATTAAGCTTAAGGCCGTATTCGCGGCATATTTCAACAATCGTTTCGATTAATTGATAATTGGTCTTGTCAAACTGGTAATAAACAAAAGCATTTTTAAAGTCTGCCTTCTCATTTTCTTTTAATATTTTTTTCTTAATATATTTTAAAAATTCATTTTCACTTTTAAAAATAGAATAATTTTTATTTTTTAAAGTTGTGATATTGTTTTCTATCACATTTAAAAAAAAATTATTAGATGATATAATTATTCTTGTATTCACAGAATTATTCATAAGATTGAGAGTTGACTGATTGCGTGAATAGAAATATATAGCTTCTCTTGAAAATTTACTGTTAAGTTCTACAGATTTCTTCAAAATATCCGTTTCTTCTTTACTGTAACTGGATGCAGGATAAGTCATTTTACCGTCTTTACTGTTCATAAAATTATAACGTAATTTTAATTCGATTATTCTTATTACTGATTCATTAATACGATTTTCTGAAATTATACCATCATCAACAGCTTTTCTGACAGCCTGCGAAATTATTTCTATGCTTTTACCGTGTGTGCTTATTAATATCATATCCGTCCCAGCCAGGATAGATTTTACCGCGCCCTCTCCCAAATCCATCATCTTTGAGACTGCATTCATTTCCATATCATCTGTAATGATCAATCCATTAAAATGCATCTCTCCGCGCAGAATATCTGTCAGAAATTTTTTTGATAATGTTGCCGGTATATTATCATTAAGGATTTTCGGGAATGAAATATGCGCTGTCATAATCGCTTCAACACCGCTGTCAATAGCTTTAATGAACGGCGGAAGTTCAATTTTACGCAATCTGTCAATATCATAATGAATTACAGGCAGCGTTACATGTGAATCTTTATCTGTGTCGCCGTGTCCGGGGAAATGCTTACCTACTGCAATACATCCTGATTTCTGCAGGCCTTTAATATAGGCTGAGCCTAGTCTTGTAACGATCTTAACATTTGAGCCGAAAGATCTGGTATTGATTACAGGATTTAAAGGATTATTGTTCACATCGATCGCAGGCGCCAAGTTCATATTAACGCCAAGATTTCCAAGCTCTATGCCAGTGATCCGTGCCGCATCATAAGTCATGGAGTCATTATTAACAACGCCAAAAGCCATGTTGCCGGGGAACTGCGTTACTCCGTCTTTTATCCTCTTTACCCTGCCCCCTTCCTGATCAATAGAAATAAATAAAGGTATATTATATTTTTCAACTGCGGTTTGCTGCATATCATGGACATATTTTTTTAATTCTTTCGCACTGCCGATATTGAACCCGAAGAGAATGATTCCTCCGGGCATGTAATTATTTATAATTGAAGAAGAAGCATTCGTATTCTTTTTTTCCGGAACTCCGAGCATCAGCATTTGCCCTATCTTTTCAGGAAGGCTCATTTGTCCCGCTATCTGAACCGCTTCCCTGGTAGTTTTTGTTTCACAGGATACCAATGAAAAAAGCATAACCATTAACAAAGCAAGAGTTCTATGTTGTTTTTGCATTTCAACACTCCAAAATATTCATACGTACAGGCCTATGAAAATCTTATTTTTATTTTTAAAATATCAGCATCGTTTAATAGCTTAGAATAAACAGAATTTAGATCGACAATAAGTATATTCAAGAATAAAATTTAAAAATAGTCTTTATTAATTTATTATAAAATTGTATAAAGTCGCACATGACATAAAAAAATAGTTACCAACAATGCTTTCAGGAGAATGCTATGAAAAAAGAAAAGCTACAAGCAGCATATCAAAATATTGATTTTTTAAAATCAAGGGAAGCCAGAACAATCAGGATAATATCCGAATATCTTGAACCGGAAAAACGCCTTGAGGAACTGAACATATTTCATACTGTTGTCTTTTTTGGTTCAGCAAGAATAAAGAGCAACAAGAAAAGCGGATATACGAACAAATATTACTGGGCAGCGGAAGAATTCGCCTACCGGCTCGCAGGATGGTCCGGGGAACTGGAGAAGCACGGAGGAAAAGGATTCTATATTACGACAGGCGGGGGCCCGGGCATTATGGAAGCGGCAAACAGAGGCGCAAACAGAGCCGGAGCAAAAACTATAGGACTTAATATTTCCATTCCTTTTGAACAGCAGCCTAATAAATACATCACACCGGAACTCAATTTTGAATTCCACTATTTCTTTATGAGAAAGTTGTGGTTTCTGTATCATGCAAAAGCGCTTATTGTTTTTCCCGGAGGATTCGGCACTCTTGATGAACTATTTGAAACGCTGACAATGCTGCAGACCAGAAAAATAGAAAAAGGCAACATACCTATTCTCCTATATGATAAGGAATACTGGCAG
The DNA here is from genome assembly GCA_016934735.1 of Spirochaetota bacterium. GTDB lineage: Bacteria > Spirochaetota > UBA4802 > UBA4802 > JAFGDQ01 > JAFGSG01. The sequence goes on from JAFGSG010000043.1 coordinate 5,389, forward strand.
GATTTAATTAATTTTAAGAAACTTATTGAATACAATCTTATATCACCTAAAGATCTAAATCTATTTTATTATTTTAATGATCTTGACGACGGATTAAATTATCTTAAACCAAGACTGGAAAAATTCATAAATAAAGTAAATCATGGTTTAGTAAAAGTATAAATTTACCATTGCAACGTTTTCCCGCCAGAAGCGGAAAAACAACCTTTTACAATCTTGTTAAACAGTAACACTAAAATTTACTTTTAACCTGTATTTTATCGTTGATTTTTTTAACATTTTATTTTAATCTTCATTTTATTTATCCGATAATAATAAATTTTTGCATGGAAAAACAAATGAATATAAAAATATTTATTATTTATACTGCTTTATTATTGGTGTTAGGATTGTCACCAATATCTGCAGCCGGCAATCAATACGGAACATATATAAATAAAAATTTCAATTATACAATCGTAGTGCCGAAATCATGGCCGAAAGAAGAATCAGCAATCGCCGAGAAGCACACAATGTTCGCAAAATTGAACGCGAACACGGGAATTAAAATCAGGTCATTTAGATCCTCAGATGAAAATATTGAAAAAATTACCCACTCGGAAACATGGGATTTAAAGAAAATTGATCCAAGGATGAATAAAATCATTGAAACTGAAAAGATACAAATACAAAAAAATATTACCGGTAAATTACTCATATTTGAATATAGAGCAAAAAAAAGCAATCTGCTTCAAAGGACATTGATAGCTGTTAACAGCGGTATTATTTATATAGTCGAGTGTAAAGCTCCGGTAACTACTTTTTATAAATATGAGGATATTTTTACAACCGCTCTCGCGAGTTTTACATACATTGAAAGCAGTTTTACCCCAAATGCTTCCTCCGCCATAGAAGAACCTCTTGAGGAGGACGTTATAGAAGATGACCTTAAAGAGGATGAGCAGCTTTAGCTGCCCAAGGCCGGACTTGAACCGGCACGGATTTTAAGGTCCGAGGGATTTTAAGTCCCTTGTGTCTACCAATTCCACCACTTGGGCATAAAGCTATGAGGCGCCGAGCGGATTTGAACCGCTGAATAAAGGTTTTGCAGACCTCTCCCTTGCCACTTGGGTACGGCGCCGTTTTCCTGTGAAAACATCTATGTAATATGCAATTCTTTTGTCAATCAAAAAAGCCCGGTATTCATCATTCGATTGTAATAAAATCTGCATCTCCCCATAATCTCTCAAGCTGATAATAGTCCCTTAATTCTCGCGTGAAAATATGTACAACAATTTCATTATAATCAAGAGCTATCCAGCCAGTATCAAGCCTTGGTTTAGCCATGCCTGAAAATTCTATATTTTTAAAATATTTCACTGTTTCTTTTGCGAGCGCTGTACAGTGTATATGGGAATTTCCAGTTGCAATTATAAAATAGTTAAGGTAACTGTTTATTTCTCTTAAATCCATGACCAGAACATCTAGCGCTTTTTTCCCGATAAGAACATTTGCGCATTCTTTTGCGATTCTGATAATCTCTTTTTCCGTTATCTTTTTTTTATGCACTATTGATGAATCCTGTATATAATTACTGTTTAGCTAAATCGTTGCCGAGAATTACCAGCACATTGGTCAACTGGCCGCTGTCCACAATGTGATGAATATTATCCACTCCAATCAGCTCCGATACTCTTTTAACCGGGCCGATCTCTCCTCTCCTGTTGATTATCACTGTTTTTTCAAAGGTCTGGAAAGAAGCAGTGCCGAATTCCACAACATTAAATCCCTGCATTACAAATTTATATCTTACTTTCCTTGCAAGTCCGGCAATATCCGTGCCGTTTAATATTTGAACTTTTACGGGCTGTTCAGTATCGCTATCCACAATTAATCTTTTTAAAAAATCATTCCTATAAATTTTATAAGTAATATCATCAATAACATAAAATCCATCCCTGTCTATGAATCCGGGTAAAATGGTACATGATAAGTCGGACTCTTTTTGATATAATAATTTTCCAAGAGAAACCATCTCCTGTGAGAGAAAATTAGTCCTTATTGTTTTTAATATTTCCGAAATAAATTCAATGTTACAATATTTTTCATATTTTTTTTTATTATAAAACAGAGTCAGTAAAATATTCTGTATTCTGTCATATTTCTTAAAAATTGAGTTTTCTTCAACTGAATTAATATATTCATTAATTCTATCTCCATCAAAGTAATTCAATCCAAAACGTATTCCATGTATGTTTATTTCTTCCAATACATAAAGATCAAGGCCTTCAATCATGTCTATCAGTCTTTCAACATCAGGCGAATAAAGCACAACATAAAAAGGAATGCTCAACTTTAAGTCATGTTCCAGGGAAGCGCTTAGACTTTTAAAGTCATTAATATCTACATCATTTATTTTTTTTATTTTTCTCCCTTTTCCGCTCAGATCAACTTTAAACTCGGGCGGGATAAATGTTATTCCGATTTTATTTTTTTCAGGATTATACGATAAAACCGCATGAAAAGAATGTTTGTTGTGATTATATACATTACTTCCCGCAATAAGTATATTTATCATCTTTCCGTTTTCGGCGAGTGTTTCAATAACATTCCTGGTGCTTTTTTTATAATAAATAATGATCGACAGTAAAATAACAATAAATGCCAGGAAGATGCAAACCGGTACAATTTTATTCTTCAAATCTTATACAGCTCCTTGTTTATTATATATTCCTCCACACTAAAGGGCACCATATATTTAATTGATTTATTATTTCTGATGTTTGCCCTGATATTTGATGAGCTGATCTCAATCAGGGGATTTTTAAAAAATTTTACGTCTTTTGCATTCTTAACTATTTTATGCTCAATAGTTTCATAGCCGGGGCGTCTCATAACAATGAACGAAACAGTCCTCAATATTTCTTCAGAATCCTTCCATTGATCTATTTCATTAAAAGCATCAGCGCCTATTAGTAAAAATAATCCGGCATTTTTATAAATATACGAAAGCTGTCTGATCGTAATAATAAAGTACGATTCATCTTTTCTATCTATCTCTATTCTGGAAACATCGAAATCAGGGTTACCGGATACGGCAAGCTTCAGCATATTGAAACGGTCATCGGAAGGAACATTACCGTCAAGATTTTTATGCACCGGATACTTGGAAGGGATAAAAAGGATTTTATTAAGTTTAAAATTTTCTTTTACTATCTCGGCATTTATTAAATGCCCGCAATGAACCGGATTGAATGTCCCGCCAAATAGTCCTATCTTCAATTTCTTACCTGGCCGCTCCCGTATATTACGTACTTAAGGCAGGTCAATCCCAACAGCCCCATGGCTCCGCGGGCGTGCAGCTTCTGAGTGGATATTCCGATTTCCGCGCCGAGACCGAACTCTCCGCCGTCATGGAACCGTGTCGAAGAGTTTACGAATACGGCAGATGAATCCACTTCCCTGAGGAAACGCTCGGCATTGCCATAATCCGAAGTGACTATTGCCTCAGAATGATTGGAACCGTACTTATGAATGTGATCGATCGCTTCTTCCATAGAATCAACAATCTTCACGGATAAAATCAGGTCAAGGTACTCGTCACCCCAGTCCTGTTCGGACGCAGGTCCCACTTCTGCGGGCAGGAGCTTAATGGTTCTTTCGCACCCTCTAAGTTCAACTCCTTTTTCTTTAAGCGCTTTAAGTACCCTTACTTTTTGCGAAAAATCATTGTGTATCAGCAATGTTTCCATCGCATTGCATACACCCGGCCTCTGGAACTTTGCGTTTACGGATATGTCTACAGCCATTTCCGGAGAAGCGCTTTTATCAATAAATGTATGGCATACTCCTTTATCATGTTTTATGACCGGAATGAGCGATTCAGCCGTGACCATTTTTATAAGGCTTTCACCGCCTCTCGGGATAACAATATCAATATAAGAATTCATTTTAAGGAGCTGCGTTACTGCTTCGTGTTCGGTTCTGTCGATAAGAACAACCGCGTCTTCAGGCACTGAGCACTCGTTAAGCGCTTCCTTAATTACTGAATACAATGCAATATTAGAATTAATAGACTCCCTGCCGCCGCGCAGTATAGCGGCATTTCCCGATTTGAGCGCAAGTGCTGCTATGTCAGTCGTAACATTCGGACGCGATTCAAATATAACAGCGATTACCCCGATAGGGACTCTCATCTGCCCGACCCTTATCCCGGACGGCCTGATGCTCATAGACTCGATCCTTCCTATAGGATCTTCCATCCTAGCGATATCTTCTACCGACGAGGCCATTCCGTTAATTCTTTCACGGTTGAGCAGCAGCCTGTCGCGAATAGCTTTGGTAACGCCATCTTTGTCGGCAACAGCCAAGTCTTTCTTGTTCTCTCCAATTACGAAATCAGCTTTATCTCTTAAGGCTGCAGCAATTCTGTATAGAACAGTGTTTCTTTCGTTTGTTGCAAGATTAGCCAGCTTCCTCGATGCTTTCTTAGACTTAGTGCAGATATCGAGTATGTACTTTGAAAAATCATTATCTCTCATGTGTTATTTTTTGTTTTGTTTTTCTTCTTTGTCTTCTTTGTCTTCCTTATCATTCGACCCGTCGAGGCTTTTTTTAAATTCCCTTATACCTCCGCCAATATCTCTGGCTATTTTAGGAATTTTCCCGGCCCCGAATAACAAAAGAACAATTAAAAAGATAATTACCAGTTCGCCCATTCCCAAGCCCATAAAATGACCTCCGGACATATATTTTCAAATAATACAGCTTTTAAGAAACTTGATTTATAAAAATAATTTTATTGCATTCCAAGTTTCTTTTATGTAGTTTGCCCGCCTGCAGCTGGCTGACTGACTTCTGAGAAAATAAATTCTATTTTAAGATGTTTCATCCCATTTTCAGTCTCCCAGAAATTTGTCACCGCTCTCCGGGCGGGATGATTTGCTAAATACAGAGCTTAATTTAACGGTTTTGTCAAATATAAAAATATTTACATCTTACTTATCAACACTTCCGCTATCTGTACCGCATTAAGCGCAGCTCCTTTTCTGAGCTGATCCCCGGAGATAAAAAAGTTAAGGCCGTTATCAAATGAAACATCTTTTCTGATCCTGCCTATATAGCAGTCGTCTTTGCCCGCTGCAAAAAGAGGCATAGGATATTTATTATTTGATACATCGTCGAATATCTGGACTCCTGGAGCTTTAGCAAAAAGTTCTCTTGCTATTTCAGGCGAGACCGGATTCTCAGTTTCAATGGTAACAGCTTCGGAGTGCGCAGTGAATACAGGCACCCTTACGCAGGTGGCGGTTACCTTTATGGATTCATCGCCCATAATTTTCCGGGTCTCATTATACATCTTCATTTCTTCTTTTGTATACCCATTATCCAAAAAAACATCGATATGGGGTATTAGATTATAAAGAAGCTGGTGTTTAAAATGCTCTACTTTTATTTCATGCCCTGATGCCCATGCTTTCGCCTGTTCTTCCAATTCGTACATGCCTTTGGCGCCTGCCCCGGAGGCAGACTGATATGTAGAGACCACTACTCGTTTTATTTTACTGTAATCATGGATAGGCTTTAAAGCAACGACCATGATTATGGTAGTACAGTTAGGATTCGCAATTATTCCTTTATGCTTAAAAGCATCCTCAGGGTTAACTTCCGGTACAACTAAAGGCACGTCCTTTTCCATTCTGAAGGCTGAACTGTTGTCTATTACAACAGCTCCGTCCAGTACAGCAGAAGGAACGAACTCCCTGCTTATGGAAGCTCCCGCTGAGAACAAAGCTATATCTATTTTTTTAAAGCTCTCATGCTTTAATTCTTCCACTTTATATTTCTTATTGCGAAAAGTAAATTCTTTACCTGCAGATCTTTTTGATGCCAGTAAAAGCAGCTTATCTACAGGTAAATTCCTCTCTTCGAGTATTTTCATCATGGTTTCCCCTACTGCCCCGGTTGCCCCTGCTATTGCCACGTTAAATTTTTTCATATTTCCTCATAATTATAATAAAAATTCTGTAATTTTAATAAAATTCCCCGGGGCAAGCCCCTAGTACTGACGTACCAACCGCCACCTGCGGTGTCGGCGGGGTATTATGTTTCAAGGCGTTATCGATTTGCTTCGCAAATCGATAGGCTTTCATCCTCTACGCAAGCGTCTAGGTATTACGCCTTGAAATAAATATTTACATACCTTAAAAAAATAAACTCATTCTTTTGCAATAAAAAAATCTTATAAACTGAAAAATAATAAGATTGAATTCCAAACCCTCTGGCACAAGATAAATAAGAATAGTTTAAAAATTATCCTGTATGGGGATATATCACTTATTATTTTTTCAGGTTTAGAGACATATTCTAAGCTACTGAAATATGACGCTTTCAATTTCTTTTAACAACTCCGGAACAGCTACTTTTGCCAGTATCTTTCTAAGCTTTTTACCATGAGAGAAAAGAAGCATGGCGCCGTCTCTCCCGCCGGCAATGCCGAAATCGGCATGAGCCGCCTCTCCCGGGCCGTTAACTTCGCAGCCCATAACCGCGACAGTAATACTCCTATCCCTGGAGCGTAATTCGTTTTCGAACCTGGCGCGCAATTCATTCTCCACAGATTCCGCCAGAGCGCGTATGTTTAGCGACGGATCTGTGCGCCCGCATGTAGGACAGGCGATTATCCGGATGTATGCTTTTCTTTCACCGACAGACTCAAGTATTTTCTTAGCGACTGCTATTTCGTCAACTGGATCGCCTGTCATCGATACTCGGATGGTATCGCCGATTCCGCTGAGAAGAAGATGCCCGATCGCGATTGAACTCTGCACAGCACATGAAAGCCCGAATCCAGCTTCCGTAAGTCCGATATGAAGCGGATATTCCCTTATCTCCGAAAAGAGCCTGTTAGCCTCGATAGTCTGAAGAATATCCGAAGATTTTATTGAAACAAGGATGTCCGCAAAGTCATTATCTTCGAGAACCCTGACATGCTCAAGGGCGGATTCCACAAGGGTACCGGGACTCACTACCCCGTATTTTTTAAGATCTACCGATCCCCCGTTAACACCGATTCGTATAGGCACTCCGTGATCCTTAGCTGCTTTTAATACTTCCTTAACCCTATCGGCGCTACCTATGTTGCCCGGATTTATCCTTACTTTATCTATTCCGGCCTCTACTGCCATTATCGCAATTTTGTAATTGAAATGCACATCTGCAGAAAGCGGCGTATCAACAGCAGCTCTTATCTTTTTTAGATATTCTATCGAATCCTCATTACGGACAGCGATCCTGACAAGATCTGTTCCTGCATCAGCTAATATTTGAATCTGTCTGATTGTACCTTCCACATTTTCAATAGGGACATTAGTCATTGACTGAATCGACACCGGAGCATCGCCGCCTATACCAAGTCCGCGCACAATGACTTTTCTTGTATGTTTTCTGTTGCGCTTTAATTGATTCATGCCGGTAATTGTTATATATAAAAGCATAAAATCAAGTAAATAAAAATTATTATCATATATTTTATTTTCACAATTGACTCTCCCCCGGTTGGAAACAGCTTATTACCCCGAAAAGAATACACATACAGGAGGATTACTATGTGAACATTTTTTCAACAACCATTACCGATAAAATCTATTTAACAATTAAGGTTCTTAATATGAGAGCCATTCGTAATAACACAAGAGTAGTATCATCGGTTCACGGATCTTTTTATAAATGCTTCTTGACAGATATATTATATCTTGACAAAAAATGCACACGGATTTATCAGATTGCCATATCAAAAAGTTGAGAACAATTAAAAATTTCCAGAGGATTTTGTGAGAAGACTCTATATTTTATTTGTATTTGTTATAATAATTTCATCATGCGGCGATGATTCAAGCAGTTCCAGCGATACGAGCTTTCGAATTAAGGCCGGTTCGCTTACCAAGTTTGAATCGCCTTCCGCTGTAAGCTACGTAAACGGGAATCCATATAATTATGCGATAATTTATAGTGGAGCAATAAGCGGTACTAATTATGTAAGTATTGCCGTAAGCAATAGTCCTAAATATCCCGAAAATTTAACGGCTGAAACTTATAATCTTAAAATTTATTTCCCGGCAAATTCAATTTCTTCCGGGACATACTCAGCCACTACTGTAATAAACGGGGGTGCTGCTCTTTCTGAAAGTCTACCATTAACAATTACATTAAATACTACTCTTACAACATCGAAGTATAATGTTTATGATATAAATGGAACTAGTCCGAATGCAGGGCTATTAGATATTACCGCAGTTCAGACACAATAAAATATATCAGTAATATCGATTCCTTCTCTTAAAATAACCTGAATTCAAGTATCAAGTGCAACAATATCATTTAAAAATAATTGCTCAGAGGATATCCATCCAAAGGATTTTCTCGGCTTAGTAT
>JAFGSG010000044.1 GCA_016934735.1 Spirochaetota bacterium
AATAATCGACCGAGAAAATCCCGTAAATGGAAATCTCCTTGTGAGTTAATTATTTACGACCTCTGTCGCACTTGATACTTGAATTCAAAGCATAATACTAATTCATGCCCCCAAAAAAGTGTTGCACATAAATCCGGAATGTTGTTCCATCGGGCAAGTATCTCTTATGCCTAAACAAAAAAATAAAATTATATCAATCAGTGCAGCTACCGAACTCTATTGCATTTTCGGAAACCCTGTAAAGCATTCGCTTTCGCCGGTAATGCAGAACGCTGCGTTCAGAAAGCTTGGGATTGAGGCGCAATTCACCGCTTTTGAGGTCAATAACATCAGGAACGCCATATCTGCCATGAAAGCCCTGAATATTCGAGGAGCAAGCGTAACAATTCCATTTAAGATCCAGGCGATGAAATATGTTGACAAAGTTGATCCACTTGCGCGCGAAATCGGATCAATCAACACCCTGTGCAACAATAACGGTAAAATTCACGGATACAATACAGACGGCATAGGTGCTTTGGAAGCACTTGTAAAAAACGACGTTAAAATAAAAGGTTCACACGTTCTTCTGCTCGGAAACGGCGGATCAGCAAGGGCGATCGCATTTACGCTCCTGAAAGAAGGAGCAAATATCATAATTGCCGGCAGAAATATAAAAAAAATAATAAATCTCGTAAATGACCTTAAAAAGAAAAACAATAATATTTATTATATTCTAATAAATAAAATTGATAAAGACTATATGAATAAAATTGATATTATTATTAATACAACTCCTATAGGGATGAAACCGAATACTGATAAAATGCCAATAGAACCGGATCTTATTCAAAAAAAACATACTATTTTTGATATTGTCTATTCGCCTCACATGACCAAACTGCTAAAAACAGGCAAAAGAAAAGGATGCAAAGTAATACACGGAATTGAAATGCTGGTAAATCAGGGCGCAAAACAGTTTGAAATATGGACAGGCAAAAAGGCGCCAGTTGCAATAATGCAAAAAGCAGTCAGGAGACACTGAATATTCCCATTGATTCTCAAATTGATATTTATAAAAACGTCTTTTAGAATGATGAATAGTGTTAGTATTGTTGTTAAGACATTTTTAGTTTGACACTCTAACATTATTTTTTTATCATTTTTAACTATGAGCAATTATGAAAAACTGCTACTTAAAATATTGGCAGGGAAATCGGATGCCAATATTTCTTTTACTGCTTTATGCTTATTACTGAAGAAACTAAAGTTCTCCGAAAGAATTCGAGGAGATCATCATATTTTTACATAAGATGAAATTGTCGAAATTATAAATTTACAGCCGATTGGATCAAAGGCTAAACCATATCAAGTTAAGCAGATCCGTGCACTAATATTAGGACACAAATTAGATTTGGGGAATTTAAATGAAAAATAAATATGAAATAATAATCTATTGGAGCCAGGAAGACCGCAGGTTCATCGCAGAAGTTCCGGAATTACCCGGCTGCATGGCTGACGGAAAGACTCATAAAGAAGCGCTCGCAAATGTCGAAGTGATTATACAGGAATGGATAGAGACTGCCATTGAATTAAAACGTCAAATCCCTCAGGCAAAAGGTAAATTGATGTATGCCTGATATTAATTTTTTTTTAATTTATTAAAAACCGTTAAAAATACCAAAGTCAGCTTCATTATACTCTCTATATATAGAATACAATACTTAATATTATTATTCACAAATTGACTCATTGCCGGCCAAAACACTCTTTTGAAGAAGACCGGTAAATTCAACTATGCAGCAGCATTCAACTAAAGTATAAAATCATGGAAAATAAATCCTTTGTAAACAAATAGACGAGATAATATTAAATAGTATAAAAAATCATGAATCCAGTAATTAAAAAGTTAGACATACTTATAAACAACGAAAGAACCGGAAAAAATTTTGAAAATTATAATCTTGCTGATATAAAAAAATTACTGAACCTTTTTGGCAATCCGCATAAAAAAATAAAAACCATACACATCGCCGGAACAAACGGTAAAGGTTCAGTTGCTCATATGCTGAACAGCATCTTAATTGCTTCAGGAAAAAAAACAGGCTTGTACACTTCGCCGCATCTCGTGCGGATCACTGAAAGAATAAAGATAAACAATAAAGAAATACCGTTTAAAAGACTGAAAAAATATATTTCGGAACTCTTTGCCGTACTGGACAAAAATAACAATCTTCGTCCCACATATTTTGACGCGTTGACTTTATTCGCGTTCAGATACTTTTATGAAGAAAAAACCGACATCTCAGTAATAGAAACCGGACTTGGCGGAAGGCTCGATTCAACCAATGTGATACATCCGCGCATCTCAATAATAACAGACATATCAATGGACCATACACATATACTTGGGGACACAATTCAAAAAATCGCGGACGAAAAAGCAGGAATAATAAAAGCAAAATCTTTTGTCGTAACTTCGAATCAGAATAAACAAATTTTAAATATTCTCTCGCGTAAATCAAGGAAAGAAAATTCTGAGCTATATGTAATGAATAAAGATTTCTTTATTAAAAATGCTGTCAAATCGGTAAATAAAACACACTTCGATTATCTTTTAAATGTACAAGATAAAAAAAACAATCAGTATACCGATGCAATAAAGAATATCGTGCTAAGAAGTCCCGGTAAGTTTCAGCTAGCTAACGCGTCTCTCGCAATCACGTCAGCGCTTCTGCTTAGAAAGTCCGGCATCATCATATCCGAACGCGATGTGCGCAAAGGACTCCGCACCTTAAAGATCCCCGGCCGCCTGCAGACGCTCTCCACAAACCCGCTTATAATATTTGACCCGGCGCATAATCCTGCCGCTTTAAGCGCCACTGTCGAAGCTCTTAAAGAGCAATACCCGCATAAGAACCACAGCGCGGTTGTGACTTTTATGCTGGATAAGGACTATTTATCAATGTTTAAAATTCTCAGAAAAAATTTCACTGATAATATCTTCTATTACGAACTCAGGGATAGCCGGTGTCTTAAGATTTCCAAAGAAAAAATTAGTAAAAAGAAAAATTATTATGATGGAATGAAATCAGTGGATAATTTTGAAAATTTAATAAAACTAGTCCGCACATCATTTATTTCCGATTCTCTCCTCCTGATAACCGGTTCTTTCAGGCTTTACAATATTGCGCGAAAACTCGCAAAGCTTAATTAAAAATATTCTTGCTTTTTTACTCATACAAGTCTAAGTCAAGATGCATACTTGAACAAAAACATCCTCCGGAGCAGATATGTCAAAGGACATAACTAATCTTATTATATCTGTGAGCAATACAATGAAGGAATTTGCCGATGGCAGCCTTTCCCATAATGATGCGTTCAATGGATATAAAAAATTGCTTAAAAAATATAATAAGATCGCGAATAAACAAAAAAAAACTGGCAATGTAAATCAAATTGAAGGATTATGCTATTACGGCAATATCAATAATTATTCCCTGCTCTCCGGTATTTACAATATTGAAAATGACGATATTTATTATCTTGCTTATTACGGCGACAGCGACCTGAATTCCAGAACGATGAAAGTAATCGCGAATAATACCGAAAACATTTCAGATAATATATTACTGCAGATACCCCCTGCCGGCGACGGAACATTTTTACATAACATTTTTCTATATCCTGTTTTTGCGGAAAAATCAAAAAAAATAATTTTTGCATCTGTTTCATCATCAAAATTTTTCTCTGAAGATAAATTCATATTTCTCGCGAAATTAATAAAAAATATATTCTCAATTATGTTGAATAATACCAGGGAAAATAAAAATAATTATTTCGAGAGTATATCAGATGAAGTTGAGAATTATCTTAAAAACAACATTGATGATGGCCATTCGGTGCAGGCGACCCTTTACGTCTTCAATATGCTTGAAAAAATTTTCAACCATACCGGAATCGGTTCGCTTATTGAAGTATCCGACGGCATCTTTAATACAATTAAAGATAATTATAGGCATAATTCAAAATGCATTACCCTCTCCATCCGCGATTATATTGCACTTGAAAAGATAAATAATAACGACAGTCTAAAACCTGGCAAAAAAAAATTAGAATTTATTTATAAAAATATAAATATTCCATATCATTCCATTAAACTCAATATAAGCACAAAGGATTCCGTCCGGACCCTGTGGGATCAAATATTAACTTTTGAAAATTACCTGTCGAACGGAGACATTGTTAAATGAGGCATAAACAGGTTGTCGTAATCGGTTCAGGCGATGACAACAATTTTACGGACGAAGCCTATGAAATCGGGCTATACGCGGCAAAAAAAGGATGGGTGCTGATTTCCGGAGGCAGAGGCGGCATTATGGAAGCAGCTTCCAGAGGCGCAAACGAAGGGAACGGCATTGTAATAGGAATTTTGCCCGGCCATAACAAAGATGAAGCAAACAAATACTGCAATATTATCATTCCATCCGGAATGGGATACGCCCGCAACCTTATAAACATATTGTCCGGCGATGTAATTGTGTCAATAAGCGGAAAATCCGGGACACTATCCGAGCTGGCTTATGCGTGGCAGTTCGGGAAGCCGGTAATCTTATGCAAATTCAGCGGTGGCTGGAGTGAAAAAATTTCCGACTATCCAATAGATGACAGGAAGGGAAGCGCTTTCTATCCCGCTAATTCGCTGGAAGAAGTATTCGGATATTTAGATAAACTTTTAGGTTTTGAACAGGCGGGGAATTAAATCCCTGCCTGTTTTAATAACTTTCCAGATAGTCTTTCAGTTTTCTTGTTCTCGTAGGATGTCTCAGCCTTCTAAGGGCTTTTGCCTCTATCTGCCTGATGCGCTCACGCGTAACCTTAAAAACATAACCTACTTCCTCCAACGTATGAGAATAACCGTCATCCAGGCCGAATCTCATTCGTATGACTTTCTGCTCGCGTGCCGGAAGCGTACTGAGCACTGAATCTATCTGTTCTGACAATAAATTATATGCGGCAGTATTTGCCGGAGAATCCACTTCCTTATCCTCAATAAAGTCTCCAAGGAGCGAGTCCTCCTCTTCACCTACAGGAGTTTCAAGGGATATCGGCTCGCGTGCTATGTTTTTCACTCCCTTAACCCTGCTCAGCGGCCATCCAAGCCTGTCTGCGAGTTCCTCAGAGGTAGGCTCCCTCCCGAACTCCTGCTGGAACAGCCTGGTCTCTCTCATTACTTTATTGATCTGCTCTATCATATGAACAGGAACGCGTATTGTCCTGCCCTGATCCGAAATGGCCCTTGTAATCGCCTGCCGTATCCACCATGTAGCGTAAGTAGAGAATTTATAGCCCTTCCTGTATTCAAATTTATCCACTGCTTTAATAAGGCCAATATTGCCTTCCTGAACAAGATCAAAAAAGTGCATGCCCCTGTTTGCATATTTCTTCGCAATAGCGACCACCAGCCTCAGATTCGCCTTGATCAATCCCTTTTTTGCTATGGATATCTTCCTCTGGCCGAGTTCTATCTGCTTCCCCCATTCCATTATCTGATCAACAGTAGCACCCGCTTCCTGTTCTATTCTTCTTATCTTTCTCTCATTATTCCTTATTTCTTTAACTAACTGGATCAATTCATCCTTGCCTTTTAATCCAAGCTCTTTTACATTCTGTTTGGAATGCCCGTCTTTTTCAACTTTACGCGCGATTTGTTTCAGTTCCTTAATGGATTTGTTATATTTTTTCGTTATTTCATTGAACATTTCGTACGTGTCGTTCAGCCTGCCTACCATTGACTGTATCTTGCCGGAAACCTTTGCGATCTCATTTTGATTAATTCCCATATCCCTGATGCACTCGCAGCTGGATTCAAGAATCTTATCCGTCTTTTCTTTGCATTCTTTCATTTTGGCCGAATCATTGGTGACTCTTTTCATCCTGTTTTCAAGCTGCAGTACTTTTTTATCATTAGCGAGAATCACACCCATTTTAGAGACGTATTTCCGCTCAAGGGATTTAATATCAACAGAAGAAAAATAATACAGTTTAGAAACCCTCATTACATCGGTAAGCTTAATCTTTCCGCTTTTGACCTTGGGGTAATTTCTGACCAGATCATTGACAAGCAGCGTTGAATTAAGAATGGCATTCTCAATTATATTTTCGCCTTCTTCAATCCTCTTTGCCAGGTCAACCTCCTCGTCTCCGGATAAAAGAGATACCCTGCCTATCTCCTTTAAATATAATCTTACGGGGTCGTCTATTGAAGCAGAGTCGGCAGCCACTGAAGCTGTTTTTTTCACAGCTGCCGTATCTTTTTTCTTTACAGCAGCGATACCCATCGGTTTTCTTGAAGTCTCTTCAACCACTTCAATCCCGAGCTGATTCAGTAAAATAAAAATATCATCTATTTTTTCCGAATTCAACAACTTGTCAGGCAGTATATCATTTATCTCGTCGTAAGTTATCTCACTATTTGATTTTGCCAGTTGTATAAGCCTTTTGACTTCCGCTATCTTCTCTAATGCGAATTCTCCTTCCTTCATGGCACTCCTTTTCTGTTATTATTAAAATTAATATGATATGGCACAAGCAATATCTTTCATTTGAAAATTACTGCTGTGCCGCTAAAATTTTATAAATGCGATGAGAGTTTATCCTTTTCTCTTTGCCATATCTGATACTCAACCAGGCAATCGTTTAAGTCTTTTCCGGTTAATGAACCGGGATTATCTATAATATTTTTATAATAATCAATTTTTTTATCTATCTGCTCTACTCTTATCCTGATGTATCTCTTGGTGTAATCATTATATGCGGATTCCGGGTCTTCGATACTGCAGTAATTTTTTTCGAGAAGGAATTTCTCTTCTCCATCCGGAAAATAATCATATATTTTATCAATAGATATTTTTTCGTTT
This sequence comes from Spirochaetota bacterium, assembly GCA_016934735.1. Lineage (GTDB taxonomy): Bacteria > Spirochaetota > UBA4802 > UBA4802 > JAFGDQ01 > JAFGSG01. The sequence goes on from JAFGSG010000044.1 coordinate 6,900, forward strand.
TTTGAATACAGTTCCGTTAATTTTGTAAAAATATTCTTTGACACAGGATCGGGGAATTCGTTAATATCAAGATCCATCCTTGCATGGTCAATAAGCTCGGGAAAATTACATAATAAAATCACCATCTCCTGATAGCTTTTAATCAGAAAATCGATTTCCCCTGATGTTAAATTTCCCGCGGATATTCCTTTGATCTGTTTATTCTGTTTTTTTAAATATTTAGTAAAATCCGTCCTGACTGTATTTTCAGGAATTGAGAGCATAACAGAGACTTTCTGTAAATATTTCTGCTGTTCGGTTTCATATTCAATATTTCTGATTATCCGGAATATTTCCAGAAGGACGTTGAGTTTGTCATTATTTTTCTTTTTATCTTCAACAACCCTTAATATCTGATAATCCACCGGATTTAAAGCTTTATCCACAACGACCATAAACTCTCTGATCCCTTTTTTAATGATAAATTCAAAGGGGTCATATTGCGGAAGAACGGCAATTTTAACTTCAAGATTAACGTTTTTGAAAAGCTCTATTGACCGCAGAGATGCTTTAATGCCTGCGGAATCCGCATCGAAAAGTAAAATTACCTCCTTGCAGTATCTTGATAAAAGCTTAAGCTGTTCAAGCGTAAGCGCTGTACCGAGAGGAGCCACAGTATTTTTAATGCCGGCCTGATGACATCCGATTACATCTAAATAACCTTCAACAACAATGGCTCTTTTATATTCTGAAATATGAGTTTTGGCTATATTCAATCCATACAGGACTTCTCTTTTCTTAAAAATTGCGGATTCCTGCGAATTCAGATATTTCGGTTCAGTCCCGTCAATTGCCCGTCCTCCGAAACCTACAACTTCGTTTCTATGATTAATAATCGGGAACATGACCCTATTTCTAAACCGGTCATAATAATTTTGCTTATCTTTGGAACCGGCCAGCCCGAGTTCAAAAGATAATCCCGGGGGTACCTTTTTAGCCTTTAAATGATTAACCAGAGCGGACCATGAATCCGGAGAGAATCCAAGTTTAAATTCCTTTATACTCTCCTGTTCTGTTCCTCTTTTTAAAATATAATCAAGGCCGGCTTTACCCTGTCCGGCGAAAATAAGCTTATGATAAAATTCCATTGCATAACGGTTAATTTCTCTAAGCGTGTCTGATTTATATTCTTTACCGCCGCTCTTTGCATCAGGTTTATTTTCAACTTTAATACCGACCAGATCACCTACGAATTTAACACTTTCGGGGAAGGTTAATCCTTCAATTTTTGAAATAAATGAAAAAACATTCCCCCCGGCATGACAACCGAAGCAGTAAAACATCTGCTTATCCGGAGATACGCTGAAAGACGGTGTTTTTTCTTTATGGAAAGGGCAAAGGGCAGTCAAATTATTGCCGTTCTTTTTTAAATCCGGAACATATCGTTTTATAATCTCTTCAATTTGCGCTCGTTCCCTGACTAATTCAATTGTCTCACGTGGTATTGACAAAATTATTCCTTGTATCTATTATCAATTCTTTTTTTGAATAAAAAGAAGTGAATCCATTTATTTCCGTTTAGAATATTGAAAATATTCCACAGCATCTTTATTTTTTTATTTTGAACAGTTAATTTACCGGCTATTTTATTCCGGTATAAAATGCGGTATCTCTGAAGATGTCTCTCATTCTTTAAAACATAACACTCTGTCATAGAAATATAATAAAAATATCGTAATTCGTCAATATCATAATAATAAGGATTGACGGATATTTCGGCTTTTTTAATTATTTTTAAGTAAAAATTGATTTTTGTCGAAACAATTAGAAAGTATATCCGGCGATCAGGAGCTTACATGCATAAAAAATTTATTGTTTTGTTGTCCGCAGTAATTATCTTTACGGCTTTTTCAACCCATTCCTCTTTTAGTGAAAACACTTCAGAAACTTCAGGTACGAACATTGATAACAATTCGTATCAATTTCCCGGGTTTTACAAAGGCATTTACCTTAATGTTTATTCAGCAAGAAATATAGACAGGCTTACGGGTTTTATGGTAAAGGCAAAGGAAACAGGGATAAACACACTTGTTCTTGATGTTCAGGCAGGAAAAGCAGATGCCTGCGCAGTGTCGGAAAAAATTGTTTCATACTGCGTACAAAACGGCTTTCATCCTGTTGCAAGAATTGTGGTATTCCCGGACGGGTTGAGTAAATATCCTGTATCTGCAGAATATATAAATAATATTATAAATATTGCCGAACAGGCATGTGAAAAAGGATTTAAGGAAATACAGTTTGATTATATTCGTTTCAGCGACATACGCGTTTCAAAGCGCCTTTCTCTTGAAGAAAAGTACGTTTTTATTGAAGGATTCCTGCAAAAAACAAGGGATAAACTGTTAAAGTATAATGTAAAAATCGCTGTCGATGTCTTTGGAAGGATCCCTTTAAATAAAAACGACGCTATAGGCCAAAAAATGGAAATCATGGACAGGGTTGCGGATATTATCTGCCCCATGGCGTATCCATCTCATTACACATGGAGCAATAATTTAATGGCTGATCCTTATCATACAGTTTACATCACTTCGAAAAGCGCGAAAGAAAGGTCTAAGAATGCGGAGATCGTTACATACATCCAGGCATTCCAGATGAAAGTGCAGAAATCCAACCTGACATTTGAAAAATACATAGAAGAGCAGATAAAAGCAGTTCATGATTCCGGGGTCAGGGGATATATACTCTGGAACGCGTCACAAAAATACGATGTTGCTTTTAAGGTAGCCGGGGAATATTATAAAAGTGTTCAGGAAGCCCTGAATCTTAACAGCAAAAAGAAAGCGTCGGGTGAGATGTAGTTTTCTACTCAAATTCCAGTTCAAATTCTGATTTATTATTCAGGGGATCATTCTTCAGGGTAACAACAGCTGTTTTATTATCCGGCATATCAAAATAAAGATAACCGGGCTTCGGCTGTTCAATATTATTTAATTTTACATACTGCCCTTTCTTCTCATCCAGAACCCATTTTTCGACAATTACAAGATGCCTGTTGTTTGATGATATTTTTGACTCGAATGTCTTTTTCTGGGACTCGAGTCCTATAGTAGTCCTGCCCGCATCGATCTTATCAATATAGATTCTGTAGTATGATCTTCTATCCCAGGCCGGATCATCAATATTAATATCGTATCCTGTAAAAACAAAATTATATTCCCTTTCACGCAGTTCGGGAGCAGTAACATCATCGGCCGGAGAGGGAAGAGCGGGCGTATCTTCAATCGGCTGTTCCGTTTTTATTATTTCTCCTGAAGAACAGGACATCAGGAATATTAATGATATAACCGATATTGCATACGCAATCCGCATGACTTAATCTCCTAGTTCGATAATATAGGGCTCATCGTAATTTTCAACAACCGACTCTATAATTAAATATCCCTTTGAGTCAATCATTTCGCTAAAAGAAACTGAATCAGCTCCGTCAACAGTCTCGCTTTTGACAACAAAGCCCAGTGGATCTGTTATCGCGGCCTTTAGTTTAGAATTCTGAATGCCATTAACAATAAACTTTTTTCTGACTCGTTTTTTATATTCGAACAGATAAAAATCCTTATCACCCTTTTTTGAAATAAAACCGGCAATTTTATCGGATTTTACTCTTGTAGCGGTTTCTTTCGTATCATTCGGTTCTAATTCATACTCTCCGGAATAAGGGAAGAATGATACATTCAGATTATAACCGGAAGAGGAATCCTCGCCGCGTTTTGAAGAGACCTCAATGTAAAAATTATTCTTCAGCAGGGCATTGGGCATTACCTCTTTTCCCGGCACCTTTAAATTATCAATTTCAAATAATTTGTTCTTATTATCATCAAATATCCTGAGCAGCAGATTAAGGCTTTCTGATGACGCTTCAATCCTGAAAAAATTCTGTCCGTCCCGGGCCTGATTCTCTTCCCGGACCGCATTTTGTATATTATACAAATAAAAATCCATGTCTCCATCCGGAAATATTTTTGCCGAAATCTCATTTTTCATGATCAGGTTAGCAGTGTCAAAACTATTGTTTGGTTCGATCTCTGTTGAGTAATCGTAGTTCCTTGCCGTTACCTGGAGTCTATAAGGAATACTGTGATTGGATTCGAAATTAGATGCAGCCATGATATAATATCTGCCCGGCTTCATAATTCCTATGCCTTCCAGACGTCCACCGTCACCGGCACCGTATGTACCTGAAGATGCAAGCTCCTTTCTCTCGCTGTCAAAAAGATATAAAACTGATTTTACATCCGGAACATTTGAAATTAAAGCATCCAGCAGGACAGGCTGGTCATCCTCCAAATCAACATCGAAGTAATACCAGTCCTCTTCCCTTGAAGGGAAAGGGCCGCTGCGGTTTAATTTATTAAAGGCCGGGGAAAAATAACCTTTGATCTCTCTTCCAATTTCAATTAAATTTGCGCTTTCGGGGCTGTCATTGCTTTCTTTCTCTTCATCATCAGTATTTTTAGAACTGAGATGCAACTCGTAATAATCATCCTCGTTTCCCTGCGGATTATCGCGCTCTCCATGCAGTATTTCAATATAATATACGCCTGCATCAAAAAACATATTACACATTCTCTCAGTAGAAGATTTTCTGGAATCATCAATATATTTTATTACGAGTTGTTCCAGCTCAGTATCCTTCCATATCTTAACAGCATGGTTTATCCCTTTAACAGATGTAAGTTTTATATCCATAACAAAAGGAGTCACGATAATAAGTTTGTAAAAATCATGATCAAAAGGCGTATCCAGCAATCCTTCGATCACCATATCCGGCTCTATTTCATTCGCGTTAACAAAATTATTATTCGGTTCCTTTTCTCTTTGTGTGTTTTTTTTGCAGGAAATCAGCGGGAGTATTATAATGATCAGTAATACAAAAATATTTTTTATTATTTTCATCGGCGGTAGATTGATAATGCAAATTTTATTTCCATCTATTATACCTAATCTTCTTCCCGCTTTTTTAAATAGGAAACCAGCCTGGAAAATAATTCATAAAATTCCTTTAGTTCATCTTTCTTCCTGAGCGGCCTCAAATCAGGATAACTGCCATTTAACATTTCTTTTATGTACCCTGACATTAAATAAACAGGCCCGGAAATTTTATGCGTCTTTCTGATCAGGACAGGATATAAAATAAAGCCTGCGGAGATTAAAAAAATAATCACTATCAGAAATATTACATTATTTCTTTGTGTCAATTCCTTAACAAGTTCAATATTATAATTCATTGAAATATTATAATTATCACTTTTTTCCTTTACCTTTGCGATTAATTCCGAATCGTCTCCGTTCTTTATATTCATTATTTGAAGCATTGAACTTATTATTTCGCTTTGTTCATTCATTATATTATTCTGCTCTTCAATTATCTTTTCAACTTTCTTGTTGTCATTATAGTAATTAATACCAATTGCGATTATAATAATGCCTACCATAACAAAAAAAATGCCCATGAAAGAATATGTTGTATGCAGTTGAAATTTTTTATCAATTAACTTCTGTTTTCTTTGGTCCATTGAATGCATCCTCGTATTATTATATATTTACCTTTATGCAATAATACAGCAAATATCGTTAATAAAAGACGATAATATTATCCTTCCATAAAACCGGATGATTTTAGCGAATATATTATAAATACAATTATTTTTCAATAATAATATCAAGCCATCTCAAAATTATAGATCTGAATTCAAGTATCAAGTGCAACAATATCATTTAAAAATAATTGCTCAGAGGATATCCATCCAAAGGATTTTCTCGGCTTAGT
>JAFGSG010000045.1 GCA_016934735.1 Spirochaetota bacterium
AAGCAGTGCGCCGATGCCTGTCGGTATTGCCACCATTTCAGCAGCCACAAGAACGCGCCAGGACATGCCTGCCTCAAGCCTTAGCCCGGTAAAGATATTGGGAAGAGCAAGCGGCACAATAACGGTAAAGAGTATCCTTATGTCCGAAGCTCCAAGCGTTTCAGCCGCCTTTATGTATTTCCTGTCCACGTTCCTGATGCCAGCGGAAGTGTTGTAAACAACAGGGAAAAATGAACAGATAAAGATGATAGTGATTGGCAGGATTTCGTTGATCCCGATCCACAGCATCAGAAGCGGCAGCCATCCGAGAGCCGGAATCGGATATAACAGGCTGATTATGGGATTTAACGCCCTGTCCAGAACTTTCCTCCAGCCCATGATGATCCCTATAAAGATGCCTGCTATAGATCCGCTGAACAAGCCGATGACAACCCTGATTAAACTGCTCGCGAGATTTTTTCCCAGCATACCGGTGACTGTCAAATGATAAAATTCTTCAGCGACTGCGCTAAACGGAGGGAAATAGAACTGTCCCGGGAACAGCTTGTAACGGCCTGCGATTTCCCAGATTGCGAGAAATACGAGAACCGGCAATAGTCCCCATATTGATTGCGGGTCTGCTTTATTTTTCATTGAGAAACCTCAGATCAAGTATATCGCCGGCATAGAAACTGTTACGTATGTATTCCTGCTTTGCTGCGAAGTCTATGGCCTCCTGTATGGTTTTTGGGTCAATATCAGTTGTATATTCCAGCCTGCTCATGGATTTAATTAAAGTAGCGGGTTTGATAGTAAGATTAGCCACAGTCTTTGCAGTTTCAATAGGAAAAATTTGATCGCCCGCCGCCTGAAGCTCTGAAGCCATTACATGAGCCGCTTCTTCCGGGTTCTTTTTTATCCAGTTCGTGGCTTTCTCTGTAATCCTCACCAGTTTCCTTACTATTTCCGGATTATTTTTAATCAGTTCTTCTTTAACAATAAGCACGCTTCCCTGCATGCGGGGCCAGACTTCCTGGCTTGTCAGCAATATTTTGAATCCCTCTTCTTCAGCCATCGCGGGCCAGTGTTCCGGGTTAAAAGAGGCATCCAGTTTGCCCATCCTGACTGCCATTATCTGCATCGCCGGATTTATTCTCTGTACTTTATTCAGAATTTTAATCCGGTCAAGACCGTATTTTTCTATGGTTTTCAGGAGTAAAGCGTCAACAGGCCCTCCTTTTTGAACAGATCCAATACGGACATCAGGCTTTTCAAGGTCCTTGACTGTTTTTACTTTTTCAGGGTTTACGGCCAGCGCATATCCGTGCTTGTGAGTTCCCGCTACTATTTTGACACCTACACCTGCGTTGGCGCGCGCGTTTATTGCCGGAAGCAGACAAATATACGCTGCCTGAATATCGCCCCTGCCTAAAGCCGCGGCAAGGGACATGCCGGTAACATAACTGTAGAATTCAGGATTCACCCCTTCTTCACTGAACCAGCCTTTGCGCTTTGCTGTATAAGCGCTCGCGGCATGATCGGTAAATTCAACCGCTATTTTAATCGGGAAATTTTCTTTTGAATAGGAAATCCGGGAGTCAGAAAAAATTACTGCAGATAAGACTAATATTATAATTATTTTTTTCAAAGCGTGTTCCATTTTATATTAAAAATTTTTTTAATAATAAATCATCGTTGATTCATTTCCCGAACGGGCAAAACCTTTTGTATCCGTGAAGCGCCACAACCCCTGAGGCTGATATTCCGTAAAAAACAACAGATTTTTTGTTAAGAAATTTCGTGATTGTCCCGTTCACGCATGTTGTACCGGTGGCAAAAATAATGTCTCCCCATTCAATAACCTCTTCGGTTTTTTCAGGGCCTTCTATCAGCAGTCCAAACTTTTTCTGGCCAATATTGTCTTTATCAAGATCAACCACCCTGAGTCCAAATGATTCTGATAATTTTTCTATCATTGAGGGCTGAAATCCTATAAAAGCTATTTTTACCTTTCCGAAATTTTTTTCTATAAATTCAGGCAGCTGCTCAGCGCAGGCCTTTGGATCTTTATCCTTGCAGTGAATAGTACCTGAAGTGCGGCCGAAATATCGCATTACAGCGTTGAATCCTGCGATGAATATGCTGCGCGACCCGTTATTATTAAGATCTAAATCAAGAAAATCCGAAACGCTGCCTTCAAAATTTCCCGGGATATCAGTAAACGCCTGCCCTTTTGACCCTCTGAAATCAGCCTCAATCATTACTTCCTTTCCTTTCAAAATAGGATAATCTTGACGATCGGGTTTTCCAATAGCCTCTTCAGGAGAAAGAGGCCTTGCTGAAACGACTTTTATTGTTTCGCTTTCCGCCTGTCTGAGCATCCCGGTTAGTTCATCTTTAAGAGTTTTATAATAATCCATTCTGCGATCTACCTTTTTAAAATTTTGTTTAAATATAAAAATTTTTCACCAGCCCTTCACAAATTTTTTAAATTCATTCTCTGCGAGCATTTTTATTTTTTTTTGAAAAGCATCATATTTTTTTATATACTTTTCGCCGAAAGGGGTTATTTCGGCTCCACAGCGTTCATTACCGCCATGTTTCCGCATAACTACCTTATCTTCAAGATTCTCTTCAAGCCAGTTTATCATCTTAGTTGCCTTCGCATAAGACAGATTCATTTCTTTTGCAGCGCTATTGATTGATTTATGCTTTTTTATTCCCCGCAAAAGCCATACAAGGCCAATACCCATAAAAGGTTCATTGTTATCATTTGTAATGCTTATTTTTATCTGTATTTTCATTCCATTACATATCCAAAAACATAATGGAATATGTCAATGAGTTTTTTATATGAAGATACATTTTTTGATTTTTTTAATAATAATATTGACAAAGATAAATATTGTTAATATATTGGTAATGGAAATCATTTTCAATTGATATATGCTTTAAATAATAAGCGGAAATTTTTTCAGGAGGATATAGTAAGTGCGGGGACGAGGGCCATGGTGGCATGACAGATTTCAGGAATATGGCTGGAGAATAACTCCTTCCAGAGAAATCATTATGGATGTTCTTCACAACACGAAAGAACATATAAACGCGTCGGATATCTATATTAAAGCTCATGCAATGAATCCGGCGATCGGCCTTACCACTGTATACCGTACGCTAGAAATGCTGGAAAAAACCGGGATGGTGCAGAAGTTTGATTTCGGGGACGGGATGGCGAGGTATGAGCTTATTAATAATCCGGGGGCAAAAGATCATCATCATCATCTTATCTGTATGAACTGTAAAAGAATAATTGATTATACGGAATTCATCGATGACGAAATTGACTTTATAGAAAAGACTCAGAGTAAACTTTCAAAAAAATACAATTTTAAGATAGCAGGGCACATGATTAATTTTTACGGATTATGCGAACAATGCAGTAAGGCCATGGCTTAGGAGAAATATTTTTTTTGGTTTATTATTGAAAATGGTTTTCATTTGCAACAAAGTAAATTTTATAAAGAGGAGGAACATTATGCCAGGAGGAAATGGAACAGGCCCTGCGGGATTCGGCCCTATGACAGGACGAGGCGCAGGCTTTTGTGCGGGATATTCAGTGCCCGGATATGCCAATCCTGCACGAGGTGGAGGATATTATGGTTATGGTAGGGGTGGAGGCTATGGATATGGCAGAGGCCGTGGAGGAGGAGGCAGAGGCTGGAGGAACCAGTTTTATGCTACCGGGCTCCCTTATTGGGCGCGAGGTGACAGGTCATATCCGGAAACATACGGATACGGTTACGGGTATGCAGCGCCTGAATTGACCAGAGAAGCTGAGGCAAAGATCCTTCAGGATCAGGCAGAGTTTATGCAAAAAGAAATCTCTGCTATAAATGACAGGATCAAAGAGCTTGAAACACTTGCAGCAGGACAAAAAGAATAATCCTGAAAGCAGGGTAAAATTAAAATCCGGATTATTCCCGGTTTTAAAATAGAATAATCCGGAATATTTTCAAACTATTAGGTTATTAAAGGTAATAAAATGGCTACAAAAAAAATACAATGCCCTTTTTCAGGCAAAGCGTGTAAAAACTGTACTCTTTATAGGAGCAGGCATTATAGTCTATGCTTTAATACTCATTATAAAAAAAATCTTGATAGTAAAGATTCTACTTTAGAATCAATTAAAGGATCAATATTGGTACATGGGTTCCAAAGCCTCGGCCACAATGCATATAAATAGTGACGAAGTAAAATATAAAAACTTTTTAGGATAATTCCAATCATCTTAAAATTCCGGAATGTGTTGAAGTAAAACCTTGAATAGATTCGATTATAACAGATCCAAATAATAGTCTATTCAGTTTAGATCTATTTTATTTTGAGAATATAAAAGGAGGGTATAATAATATGCCAGGAATTGATGGCACAGTACCTTCCGGTGCAGGGCCGGGATAGGTAGAAGAGGCATGGACGGCATGGGAAAAAGTAGAAAGTAATTTTTTGGAGACCTCTGCAATGGACTTTAAAATAGTCCAGCCCGGACTTATCGAGATAACAAAGGAAGAAGGCGTCAAAGACAGCAGGCCGTCTTCCTCCCTGATTATAACCAATGGGTGTAATATATTAATTGATACTGAGCATCCTAAAGAGGATGGCATCGCATTTGAGCAGGCCATTCTCAGAGCCGGCTTATTATGCGATGAGATAGATTATGTTATCTTTACCCATCTGCATCCCGATCATATGGGGCATAAGGACAAATTCAATAATGCTACATTCATATTTCAGGGTTCAGAGCGATTGGTATCCTATTTTAGGAACGATAAAAAACTCATCCTGAATGGATCCTGCCTTCTTAGTTTTGCAAAAGACAGCGATCCGGCAGTTCAATATACGTCCGGTTTTCCGGAAATGGCATTACTTGGTGACAGCCTTTATATTCATTTATTGCCCGGACATACTGCCGGATCTGTTGCAATTTTCGCGTTCATTGATAAGAAAGTTCATGTTTTTGCAGGCGATATTTTTCTTAATAAGGATTATTTTGATAGAATGGAACCGCCGGGGTCATCCTGGGATCCATCCATGCTTCCTGAGCAGCAGCTTTTCATCAAAAAGAATGCAGATATAATAATTCCGGGCCATGGAGAATTAATAAATGTTATATAGATGAAAAAATACTATTTTTTATTATCTAATGAGTTAAATTCCCCGCAGCTTGCTTTGAAAAGTGACTAAATAAATTTTGATACCCACGCGGCTCTGCCGCGAGGGAGGTTCACTTATAAAGGAGGATAAATATTATGTCTGGAAAAGACGGTACAGGACCTTTCGGTGCAGGGCCGGGATCCGGCAGACGAGGCGGCGGCGCAGGCCGCGGTCAGGGAGCGAGGAGCGGCATGGGGGCCGGCGGCAACTGCGTATGCCCGAAATGCGGAGCAGTAAGCCCGCATACAGCAGGTACACCTTGTTCGCAAATCAAATGTCCTGATTGCGGGTCATTAATGATAAGGGGATAAATAATTAATTATTTATTGTAATATAACAGAAAAATTATGGAAATCCAGCAAAATCAGTTTTCTCCGGAAGAGATACAAAAGAATCATACTGTTTATGCGGAAAGGTCCGCAGTTTATAAAAGCTTTGGATTTGACCGCGAGGAAGCGGCTAGAAAAATAGTACATTATTTATTTAAGGATCACAGGTCAATTCTTGAAATCGGTACCGGCAGGGGATATCTTACAACAATACTCGCTCAGTTCTTTGACAGGATTGTCTCAGTGGATATAGACAGTAATGAACAGAATAGCGCAGGCCTTAACGCCGCCTATCATGGAGTACTGAATAAAATTGAATTTGTGCCTGCGGACGCGGGTAAACTTGATTATCCGGAAAGATCGTTTGATGCTGTAGTGTCAGCATTTACTTTTCATCATCTGGAATTACCTTTTAAAGTGATAAGCGAAATGATAAGGCTTGCCGACAGGCAGATTGTTATTTCTGATTTTAATCTTAATGGTTTTAAAATTGTTGAGAAAGTACATAATTATGAAGGCAGGACTCACGGAATAATATCAGGTGATTTTGATATTGTAGGCGTTTATCTAAAAGAGCATAATTTCAATGTAACCGTTTTTGAGTATGAGCATCAAAAAATATATTCAGCTGTAAGAAATTAAGTTGCTATCTAAATGTATATTCGTAGTTATGATGTATCTAAAATACATTTTTGAATTTTTAGAATCCGCTTTGAATAATAACAGGAGATAATGAATTTAGGACATTAGTAAATTCATTATCAGTAATGCTTATATGAAATTAAAACTCGATTGTGTACCGTGCCTTGTCCGTCATTCTATTGAAGCTGCCCGCTTTGTTTCCAGTGACGAATCTTTTCAGAAAGTTATTGTTGATAGCGTATTGAGTACTTTATTAAATACAGATCTTTCACAATCTCCTCCTGCTTTAGCCAAGCTGATACATAGAAGGATCAGGGAGATATCCGGTATCGCTGATCCATATAAAGAAGCAAAAAGAAAATTCAACGCACTCGCCTCGTCAATGATTGAAGGGCTGAAAATACAAATAAACCGTTCGCCCAATCCTCTGCACTCTACCGTAAAGCTTGCAATAGCAGGCAACATTATTGACAGCGGAGCCAAGACCGGGCTTTCGGAAAAAGATATAACAGATACCATAAACAGTGTATTTTCCGAAACTGTAATGGGCGATATTGATGAATTTATTAAAAACGTGCTTAAAGCCAAGGATATTTTGTTTCTTGCGGATAACGCGGGAGAGATTTTTTTCGACAGTTTATTAATTGAAAAGCTTGGTCATCCGAATATCATCCTTGCGGTGCGTGGATATCCCGTGATAAATGATGCTACCATAGAGGATGCGGCAGCTGCAGGATTGCACAAAATCGTAAATATAATTGAGAATGGTTCCGACGCTCCCGGTACTGTTCTTGAAGAATGCAGCGAAGACTTCCGCAGACATTTTGCACAGGCGGACCTTGTGATAGCAAAAGGGCAGGGGAATTACGAAACACTCAGCGATGAGAAAAAAAATATTTATTTTTTACTCAAGATTAAATGTCCTGTTATTGCAGAACATACCGGATTTCCGGTGGGTTCCAATGCTATTATCAGGTCAGGATAATATATAATTTAAAAACTTTAAGGAATATTTTTATATGTCAACCGATACTATCGGATATTACAGTTTATTAAACGTTCAAAGAGATGCAACTGTCGAAGAAATAAAGAAGGCCTTCAGAAAGCTTGCTCACAAATATCATCCCGACAAAAATCCTGGAAATCAAGAAGCTGAAGAAAAATTTAAAAACATCAACAGGGCATATGAAGTGCTATCTGATCCGCAGGCAAGATCATTGTACGATCGCACAGGGATCGGCGATTTCAATAATTACGGCAGAGGGGATTTCTCGGATAATCCTTTTGGAGGATTCGGAGGTTTTCCGGGCCGCGGGATGGGACGGGGATGCGGGTTCGGAAGAGGATGCGGCAGGCGTTTCCGAAGTAATTTATCCGGACAATTTTTTAATAAGAATATTGCACTTCATGAAATTTTAATTACTGAAGAGGAAGCGCAGAAAGGAGTAGAAATATCTGTCAGAGCAGACAATTCCAATCCGGACAAGATATATCATATAAAACTGCCTAACGGAATAAAGAACGGCGCACTGATAAGATGTATAGATGAAGAAAACGGAAATAATTTATTCATCAGGATATTTTATAAGGATTAATTATAATCGAGTAAAATAATTTTTCGGAAAATGCCAGTGGGAAAAAATTTTGAACTTTTATCCAGTATTGTATACGGGCCTGTACCCTCGCGCAGGCTCGGGCAGAGTCTCGGAATTAATAATATACCGCCAAAATACTGCACATATTCCTGCGTTTACTGCCAGCTTGGAAAAAATAAACAGATAGGAATTGATAGACGGGAATTTTATAGTCCTTCTTTTATCGTGAAACAAACAATGGAAAAGATTTCCGAAGCGATGGAAAAAAATGAGCGCATAGACTATATTACATTTGTTCCTGACGGAGAGCCTACGCTGGATATTAATATAGGGACTAGTATCCAAATGTTGAAGGATACCGGGATAAAGATTGCAGTAATTACAAATTCATCTCTTCTTACTGAAAAAACTGTTCGTAAGGATATTTTGGGTGCGGATTGGATTTCATTAAAGATTGACTCTTTTAAAGAAGATAAATGGCACGCCATAAACAGGCCGTATAAATCGCTTAATATAAAAGAAATTCAGGAAGCAATGATTAAATTCGCCGGACAATTCAGCGGACACTTGGCTACTGAAACAATGCTTGTTGACGGATTTAACACTAATCCGGAGGAATTAGACAGGATTGCAGATTTTATTAGTCTTTTAAAACCGCATACTAGTTATATTTCAATTCCAATCAGACCTCCTGCGGTTAAAAAGGTTTCGGCTCCAAATGAGGCTGTAGTAAATATGGCATACCAGATATTTATAGAGAAGATCGGCCGTGTTGAATGTATTACCGGGCATGAAGGAAATGATTTTGCGCATACCGGCAGTATAGTAGATGATATTCTTAGCATAACTTCTGTTCACCCTATGCGTGAAGACAGCATGAAGTCCTATTTGTCGGAAACCGGAGATGACTGGGAAGTAATTACGGAATTAATTCAGGAAAATAAACTTTCAGAAATAGAATTTAACAATAAAAAATATTATTTACGAAAATTCGGTTACTGTGATACAATTCAACCAAAGTGAAAAATGAAAAGAAAAAGAATCTGTCATTGCTGGTGGAGAGGTCATTAATTATAATACCGGATGTTTAAACCATATTACTTAAAAAATTTAATAATGGAGGTATTACAAATGTCTAATGTATCTTTCTTCAGTAAATACAGATTTACGATTATTTTGCTGATCATTATGATAGTGATCACAGTTTTTGTTCTTTTGCAGGGACAGGCGCCGGCAGTAAATGTTCCGCAGCTTACTTCTTCAATGATAATTATCATGGTTATTGTGGGGCTTGCGGCCGGCCTTCTCGGCGGATGGATAGGCACAGGCGGATGTAGCGTTATGCTTCCCGTGCTTCATTTCTGGCTCGGTTTTCCCGCAGCAATAGCAGTGGGAACAACTTTGTTTGCTGTTATCTTCACAGCCTTATCGGGCGGATGGGGTCATTTTAAACAGAAGAACCTTGATAAACGCGTTACATTATGGATGGGCACAGCAGGCATTATCGGAGTAATAGTTGGATCATGGCTGTTTACTTTTCTGTACACAAAGTCAGAATTATTAGGGTTTATCATAGGTATAGTATTCCTGTGGCCAGCGATTAGAATGATCTTTGAGGGAATAAAAGGCTACAGGCAGAGCAAGAGTTCGCCTTCGGCGGCTCCGGGTCAGGACTCAATTAAAGGACATCCTGCAAATCTTTCCATATTCGGTATTATTGTGGGAGCTCTCACAGGCATTGTAGGCCTCGGAGGCGGCTATGCACTCGTACCAGGCCTGATATATCTTTTCGGTGCGCCTGTCTACATTACAATGGGAACATCGCTTGCCGTAATGGTGCCCATGGCAGTAGTAGGAGGCGGCATTAAACTTGCGCAGGGTTTTGTTTATCTGGCAGCCGCGCTTGTACTGGCAACAGGGACCATAGTCGGGGCGCAGATAGGCGCAGCCACAATTAAAAAGTTCAGGCCGAATACCTTGAAATTGATATTCGGGCTATACTTTCTATATGTAGCTGTGAAATTCATAGGCAATTTTTTCGGTGTTCATATCTGGTAAATTTTTGGGTTATCGTACTGACAGGATCGAGCGAGCGATCCTGTCAGTATAAAATGTTCTGCATCTGTTTTCAGAAGTTACATAGCCCCATGCAAACGGGCATACCACATAGAAAGAAACTTAGAGAGTAATAAAATAATATTTAAAGATCAACTTTCTTGAAAGAAGGATATTTATAATGAATATAATCGATGATTTGATTTCAAGTTTAAATTTTGATGTTATTGTAAAAGATATACGTCAGGGAGTATTTCATACCGGTGTGTTGACCCGTTACTGCGGACTGGCTGCCACGCTTCCAAAAGACGCGCTTCGCCAGAATCCGCCCATGGTTAAGGAACCCGGATATTTGATGGAAAAAACAGTGCGGGAACTTGCTTCTATGGCTTATTCTGAAAGTATAATGGAAGCATCGATCGGCATGGCAACTATTAATTCGTTAATAGAGATTGATGAAAGCAGATGCGTTGAACTTAACGCAGCAGACCTGATTATGGAAAAAGGAAAAGACAAAAGAGTTACTATAGTCGGCCATTTTCCGTTTATTCCCAGAATTCGCGAGAATTCGAAGGAGGTATGGGTCATTGAAAAAAATCCGCAGGATGAGGGAGATTTAGATGAAGCAGAAGCAGACAGGTGTATTCCACTTTCTGATGTAGTGGCAATAACTGGGACTTCGATCACAAATCACACGCTGGATCATCTTCTTGACTTATGCGCGCCCGGGGCATATGTAATCTTACTTGGTGATTCCGCTCCGTTGTCTACGGTTCTGTTTGACGGAAGAATAGACGCGGTCTCGGGAACACGGGTAGCTGATCCTGAACTCGTTTTAAAATGCGTAAGCCAGGGTGCAAATTACAGACAGATAAAAGGCATAAAAAAGCTTACAATGAAAAAAGATATGCATTAAGGAGTTAATTATAGCAGGATTGAAGTATAATAGTATTGTCGTAGGAGGCAAATTATGAAATTTGTAGTAATTGGCGGGGATGCTGCAGGCATGAGTGCTGCAAGCCGCGCTAAAAGGAATCAGCCAGATATTGAAGTTACAGTGCTGGAACAGACTGAGGATGTTTCGTACAGCGCATGCGGCATGCCGTATAATATCGCTAATCCCTCACGCGAGCTTGATGATCTTGTCGTAAGAAGCGTGAAAGAATTTCGCGATAATGGCATTGATCTTAAAACAGGGCATCGAGCTGAAATAATAGAGCCTTCTTTAAAAATGGTTTCGGGAAAGACGGCAATAGGCGACAGTTTTAAATTATCTTACGACAAACTTTTGATCGCTACAGGAGCTTCCCCCACTATCCCCAAGCTGCCGGGTTTTGACCTTCCCGGGGTATTGACTTTAAAGAATCTGGAAGACGGCAGAAAAATTAAAAATTTTATATCTTCAAATAATGTAAAATCAGCGGTTATTATCGGTATGGGATCTATTGCCCTGGAAATGTGCGAGGCACTCAGGGAAAGGAAAATCGATGTTGTAATGGTTAAGTCGCGTCCGGGCCTTCTGCCATGGATGAATGAAAAACTTTCCGAAATGGTAAGTGAAGAACTGAAAGCAAATAAGATTGTAATTTACGACGGACATGAAATTTTAAGCATTCAGAAAACGAAGGACGGTCTTAAGGTAGTCTGCGCTGATATGGAGCTTGATTCCCAAATGGTAATTGCTGCCATAGGTGTTACACCCAACAGCGAGCTGGCAAAATCAGCCGGCCTTGCGGTAAATCCCGACAGATCAATCGCAGTAGATAAAACTCTGCTGACTTCGGATCAAAATATCTATGCAGCCGGGGATTGTGCAGATGCCTACAATGTTATAACTGGAAAAAAAGTATGGGTTCCTCTTGCCCTCAGGGCAAACAGGGCAGGCTGGGCTGTTGCAGACAATGTAACAGGAAGTAAAACAGAACTAGAAGGAATAGCGGGAACAGCTGTATTTAAGATGTTCGATCTGCAGGTTGCACGCACAGGACTGACCGTGTCCGAAGCAAAGGCAGCAGGGTTCGATCCGGCGGACGTTGTGATCACCAGCAGAAGCCGCGCACACTCGCATCCCGGCAATACAACTATAGCAGTCCATATGATCGGGGACCGTAGATCCGGGCGCCTTCTTGGGGTGCAGATGGTAGGCAAAGAAGGAACTGCGCACAGGATTGATGCACCTGCTGTTGCCTTGCATAGCAAAATGACAGTTAAAGAATTCAGCGAATGCGATCTGGCTTATGCTCCTCCATTCAGCCCTGTATGGGACCCGATGCTTACAGCAGCTAATCAGCTTTCGAAAAAGATGTAAAATGGATTATGACATCAGTGAATAAAACAAATAGCGGATTAAATATTCACCTTGAGAATTGGCTTAGGGAGGTGTTTGAATTGCCGGCTTCTGCTTTTATAGAAATAGCTGAAGAAGACTACACGGATAAAGAAGGCAGCTTAAATCAAAAAACCGATTTTAAAATACAGGTAAATAATAAAAAATTTAATACATATACTATATTAAAACCAACATCACAGATATGCTTTGATGATATTATCTTTCTTAAACAATCTTTTGATAGTTATGTATCAAAATATTTTTCGATGCGATCGAAAATTTATAAATTTTTCGGATGGTGGTTCATCTTTGCGGGCGGTATTACCATTTTCAGCGTTTGCCCTATATGCGGACAAACAGGATGCCCGGTGGGTGTAGGCACAACAGGTATCCTTGCGGGAATATTGTCGCTAGTTAAAATATCAGGAAAGAATTGCATTAATTATTTAAAAATATCTTTTAAAAGCATTCATCTAAAAAATATAATTTTACATATTTACAGCTTAATTTTAAGATAGCTTGTAATAAAGAAAATATACCCGGATAATATTATTATACAGGAGCTAATAAATTATTAATGACCATTAACGATGATATAAAAAATAAACCAGCAAACATGGGACGCATGAATGATCCTGACGGAGCCGCATCCATTACAGGGTTATGCAGGGATACAATGGAAATGTATTTAATTATTAATGATAATAAAATTTCAGATGCATGGTTTTATACAGACGGCTGCGGTTCCTCAATATCGGCCGGCTCTTTGACTGCCGGGCTGTCCAAGGGCAAAGAGATAAAGGACGCTCTCCGGATTTCACCTGCTGATATTATTGATAAGATGCAGGAGCATCCGGGTTTTGAAAAGCATTGCGCTATTTTAGCGGTAATGACACTTCACAAAGCAATTGCTGATTATATTCTGCGTTTGGAGCGGACGTAATAAATAATTGTACTAGTCCTCATATATTATAATAAAGGGGCATCCTGGCGCTTTTATTGCTTATGGTCTATCTGGTTATTATTTAATTTCATGGTTGGTCCATCTATTAATATTATATCATAATATAACCTTCTTAACTGTATATAATTAAAATACATACTTTTACTTTCTTTGCTTTAAATCCAGAATAAATAAAATTTTTATTAGAAGATAAAAAATTATTAAAATCAGTTGACAGAATATATGATAAATATTAGGTATGACTAATATTTATCATATATTCTAATTTTATTTTAAAATTATTATTAGAAAACACGATATGAGGCTAAAATTTACGTCATGACGCATGGGATGGTCTGTTAAAGAATTCTCCAATGATTGCGGAGATAATCAAAGAGAGAAAATAATGGTTATGGGAATTATTCCCGGCAGGATCATCAAAATTATAAATGTTCAGAAAAACGGGCAGTTGTTTATCAATTCCTGAAAATCCAGACTAGATCTTGAGTTAAAACCGCTGATTTAAAAATATGTTTTAAGGAGAAAAAATGTTGGATATTATGCTAAAAGGCGGAGTGATTATGTGGCCCGTTGCTTTTCTGGGCTTAGTTGCTCTGGTCATAATTATTGAGCGATATATTTTTTTTAAAATGACTGAGGTTGATTACAATGATTTCAAGGATTCGTTACTTGAAAAAATTGAAGAGACAAATTTACACAAGTTGCAATTTACCAGAACTTATAAATCATTTATAAGTTCTGCCGCGCCTTCTATTCTGAATAAAATAAAACACAATATTCAAAACATAAAGATAAAAATGTCGGTTTTTCGCTGGAATGCCAGCCCTTATACTAAAATAGCTCATGAATACGTGATCAATGTAAAGAAAGGAGAAAAAAGCCGAAATGAATCCTTGCGCAGGCTCGGATCGGAAGAAATAGAAAAAATGGAAAAATATTTTAAGATATTATCCGCTATTAGCACCATAGCGCCCCTTCTTGGGCTTTTGGGAACTGTGGTGGGCATTATTCAGAGTTTTCAGACTATTCAGCAGATGGGAGGCCAGGTAGATGTCAACGCATTAGCCGGCGGGATTTGGGTTGCCATGATCACTACAGCAGCGGGACTGATCGTAGCTATTCCGGCTCAAATGGGATATTTGTTTTTTGATAAACGCGTGACCGAACGGTCAAACCGCATGAGTTATATTATAACATATTTAAACGAAAAAATCTTCGCTGAAACATGTAACCTCGAAATTTCGGAAACTATTAAAACAGACAATAGCGATTTGGATAAGAGGCTGGCATGAATTTCATAAGAAGAAAAAGCGAACTTCCCGGCATAAATATTGCGCCGCTGGTAGATATTATATTTCTGCTCCTGATTTTTTTCATGATAAGTTCCAACTTTATTAAGCCAATGCTGAAAATGGAGCTTCCTAAAGCCATACATGAGGAAAAAAAGCTGGAGAAAGTGGATATCGTGATAACGGCGGACTCGAATCATGATATTTATATCAATAAGTCTCTTGTTAAGCTGGAAGATTTAAAGAACGCGCTGGTTGACCGCATGGCAGCAATCGGCAAATACGATGTTATCTTCAGCGGGGACAATAAAATTCCTTATGAACTGTTCGTTCAAATACTCGACATTTCCAAAGAGGCAGGATCCACCAGTTTTTCAGTGGAGCATGAAAAAAGGAAATAACGGCATGGAATTGCTGGAAAAATTATACATAAAAATAGAAACAGGGAGGCTGGTTAATTATTTATCGTTCCTTGTTTTGCTGATTATTTCAGTCGGCATGATAATTTCAGGCATAGATTTTTCAGAACCGGTTATATATGAAAATACGCAAAATGAAATAAAAAGATATATAATTCAAAAGGTATCAAGACTGCCAAAAATAATACAGGAGGCAGATGCAGAGGAGAAAATAGAAAAAGAGGATGTATTAACTATTAATGATTTACGGAAAAGATATATTGCTTATGTTATCTCCAGGATAGAGCAAAATAAAATATATCCTATAAAAGAACAGAGATTGAATCATGAAGGGGTTGTTAAATTCGTTATTGAATTAGACAGGAAAGGCGATGTTTTAAAATTTCTATTTGTCCAGAAAAGCGCATATGAAGCCTTAAATAATTCGACATTGTTGTCTGTAAGCAAGTCCCAGCCGTTTGTTCCGTTTCCGGTTCAGCTGCCTGAAGATAAAATGAGAATTCATATAAACATGAATTATTGTCTTGAATAATTAAATAAAAAAGGAGGATGAGAAAATATAATAAAAAGATAAATTTTTTTACAAAATAAGTTAGTAGTGACAAATAATATTAGAATTATAAAATAAAAAGGAGAGTTAACATGATAATAAAAAAGTTTATAATTATCTTTGCAATACTTATGAGTCCGATGATCCAGCTTAACGCTTTTGAAGTAGGCGAGGTATCGGAAAAAGAAGAGCAAAAAGATGCGGCCGAAGCAAATATCTCAGGAGAAGCGATTGTCGTTACAGGGACAAAAACCGAAAAACGATTAAAAGAGACTCCAGTCCGCACGGAAGTAATTTCCGGTGAAAGAATAGAAAACAGCGGGGCAAAAAACCTGTTTGAAATTTTTGACAAAGGCCTTCTTCCGGGTGTAACTGTAAATACTTCCTG
>JAFGSG010000046.1 GCA_016934735.1 Spirochaetota bacterium
CGCGGTATTACATGCGAGCGTACGCATTGCCTGCCATGCCTGCTGTAGAACACAACACCGCCCATGCGCCCGCTTATTGATATAATAATTGGATTTAATACTGCTGTTGCCATATTTATTCTCTTTGTTATTTTATTATGGTTACCTCTAATAATTAAATATTGATGTAACCATTGGGAACAAATCAAGGTGAAAATCAGGTTTTTTATTTGGAGAACCAATAAAAACTCTGATTTTTAGAGGTTCCCTTATTATATTAGAGCAAAATAATTGTTACCCTCTACCTATATATACACAAACACCTTACACTTAAACCGGGAAAATATTTAAAAATTATTAAAAATGCAGATTCATATTGGCAGGCAATCCCCGACCATTTCCCGAATGTTGAATTGGATGAATTTGTCGTTATGCCGAATCATTCACATGGGATAATGAGTAGGGGCGGGGCTTGCCCCTGCCCAATCATTACCGATTGCCCCTTGCCCTGTATAATACAAACAACAATGTGGCGGGATCATATATGGATATTATGGGCACAGATACAGATAGGACGGGTAATGCAGATAACAACAGGGCGGGCGTGATGGAAAAGAATAAGGTAACCGTTTTTAACAATGCTGCGGATAATGTATATAACATTAGGGCAACCGCAAGGGTTATCCCTGCATTGGGAAATATTATCGGTGCGTTTAAATCGGTTGTTGCGAATGAATGTTTGAAGATATTTAAATCAAATAACAAACACGTGGGCAAAATTTGGCAATGCAATTATTACGAACATATTATCCGGAACGAAAAAGAATTAAACAATATAGGCCAATACATTACCGATAATCCGGCAAAATGGGCCGAGGATAATAATAATCCGGGGAATTTAAAGGCAATTCCGTAGGGGCGAACCTGTGCGTTTGCACGGAAAATGCAAATGACGCCCGTAGGGGCGAACCTGCGTGTTCGCCCGATTAACTTTAAATTTGTTGTGGATGATATTAAAAAAGCTGTCGGTGTTTCTCTTTCTGCTGTTGAGGTTGATTGAAAAGAAAAATAACGGTGTTATTCTTATTGACTGTTTCTTTTAAAAAGTTTAGTCTATATGTAATATATATCACACAACTGTCGTGTATACATCTTCATGAGCAGTATATGCGATATTAGTTTCGTATATGCAACGTTATGCGAAATATTCAGGAGGATATATTATGAGAACAATACCAAATTTAGAAAATACAGTTATTTTACAACACATTATAAATTTACCTTTTAAAATTGATAAAATATTTGATTTTTTTATTGATAATAATTTATCTAAATATTATTCAACAATATCAACAGGACATGAATACTTTACTTTGCGTAAAGGAGAAAGATTAGAAGTAGGTTCGATAATTGATTGTGAAGAATCAGCCGGTAATCAATCAATTAAGCATGAGTACCATGTTTTAGATATTATTAAAAATGAAAGAATAAGTTACTTCTCACAACCATCTTACGTAAAAATAAAATTGCCATGGAAAGTTATTGATAGTAAAAGTAACACATTTGTTTATTATGACTTTGGCAGTAATAATCCTGATAATACAAATATTCG
This sequence comes from Spirochaetota bacterium, assembly GCA_016934735.1. Lineage (GTDB taxonomy): Bacteria > Spirochaetota > UBA4802 > UBA4802 > JAFGDQ01 > JAFGSG01. Next base: position 1,592 of record JAFGSG010000046.1, read on the forward strand.
CTTAACTATCGGAATACAATTTTCAAGCAAATTAGAAAAGATATTTTCTGTAATATTTGGGGGTATAGTCCCATGGAAAAAGCATTGTGTAGAAGAAATGGAAGGACTAAAAAAAATATTAATGGATAATTTATAAAGATCATTCTGAATACTTCGCATAACAGCGAGTACCCGGCTGCGCTTCGCTTTGCCCAAATTGGCTCTCGTTGATCGCTAACTTCGTGTACCCGCCACCCGTTATGCTTCTCACGAATTTCGTTTTCCTGCTATTTATCAAATATTTTTTTCATTCCATCTATCCCTTCATCTTTCAATAAAACTTTTCATAATATAAAAACAATAAAAAAAATCAGTTGCAAAAATTATACCTTTTAGGATAAGGTTGTTTCGTGCGGAAGTTTAGTTCTTGAAATATAGTAATGTAATTCTTGTTTTAGTATTTATAATTTATTAAATTTTTTCAGTAAATATAAATATTGTGATCCTTTCAAATGAAGATTGTTTTACATTTATTAGTGTGTTAGTAATTTGTTTTGTAGAGAATGTATAACTTACCTTATGGGGAAGGTAAGCTTTAATTCCAATCCATCGCTGATATTTTTTACATCAATACTTCCATTATGGTTCTCAACAATCTTTTTAATTATTACAAGCCCAAGCCCGGTGCCGGGAATACTATCATTAGATGGTACTCTGTAAAAAGGTCTGAATATATTAAGAAGTTCGTCATCATTCAGTTTCTTGCATGTATTGGATATTATTAGTTCTATAGTCTCGTTTTTCTTGTTGATATCAATATTTACCTTCCCGCCTCTATCCGTATATTTTGCCGCATTATCAACGACATTGGAAAAAGCAGTCTTAATATCCTCAGTTAAACCCAATGTTGTGTATTGTCCTTCAATATTTCTAAAGATAACATCAATTAACTTATTCTCAAAAACTGTTCTATATTTTTCGACAATTTCTTTTAGTAAATCAACGACATAAATATTTTCTTTTTTTTCTGTTTCCCTCATGTCAAGTTTGGTCAGTTGAAGCACTTTGCCCAAAAGGACATCCATTTCTTCAATTTCATTTTCAATGGATTTTAAATATTTGTTTATGTCATAATTATTCATGCTGACTTTTCGAGCCAGTATTTCTTCAGCAATACGGATCCTTGCAAGAGGAGATCTCATCTCGTGTGAAATGTTGGCTGTCAATTCCCTTGTACCCTTAATCATACTTTCAATGATGCCTGTCATTATGTTAAAGGACTTTGCCAGTTCTCCTATTTCATCTTTACTTTTTATATTTACTTTTTGAGAAAAATTTCCCTTTGCTATATTGTTAGTAGCCTCTTTTAATTCTATTAATGGTTTTGTAAGGTATTTTGAAAAAGGATATAACAGGAGAGCTATTGAAAATCCAATAATTACAAGACTAATAATAAAGGGTAATATGTTTAGAAAGTGTTGGATATTATGGTATGCATAAATATAGCCATTATTGACTGTTGAAAATTTAAATGGAATTTTTATACAAAAGAAACCTCTATTTGAGAAAAGAGTTCCGTCATCTATTATATAAGAAAAGCCATCGGTATTTATAAGATTCTCGTCTGAAATTTCAGGGATATCTCCTTTATAAAAACTTATAATCTTTCCATCCGCCAGCTTTATCCATATTTTCAAGTTGTAATTTTTACTAATTCTGACAAGCAACTTCTCTAATTCAGGATTATCAGCAATATCAAAATCCGGTCTCATCCTGATTTTATCTTCAATAAGGTCTCTAAATAAAAAGGCAGTTTCATTGAAATATTTCGATCTTCTCTCCTGAGACGGTCTTTCTATAAATAATTCAAAAATTACGGATATTAATATCATTGAGATCAATAGAAGAGAAACAAATAATAAAAATATTTTAATGTAGAGTTTCTTAATTCGCATTTTATTTTTTTAATAATAGCTCAAAAGTGAAAGTAAGTATTCATCTATTTATCAACAAACATATAACCTGTGCCCCAAATAGTTTTTATCTGTTCCTTGAATCCTGATATGTGCTCTATTTTTGCTCTCAACTTGCTTACATGTACATCTATGCTTCTCTCGAATGCAATGAAATCTCTCCCCCTGGCGATATTCATTAACTCATCCCTGCTTATAACTATGCCTGGATTTTTAATTAAGGCTTCAAGAATTTTATATTCAGTGCGCGAAAGCTCTATAGATTTATCTCCAATCTCGAGAGTCATTGACGAGTTGTTCAATGTTAAGCCGCCTTTTTTTATGGAGCTTACCTGGTGATGCATTTTTTCGGCAGAACTAGTGAATGATCTTCTCAACACAGCTTTTATTCTTGCTAATAATTCTCTGGGGTTAAATGGTTTGGATAAATAATCATCAGCACCAAGTTCCAATCCTACGATTCTGTCGGTTTCTTCCCCTTTTGCTGTAAGCATTATCACGGGTATACCGGATGATTTTCTGATATCTTTTAATATTTCCATACCGTCTTTACCGGGAAGCATTATATCCAGTATAATTATATCCGGCTTTTCCTTATTAATGAATTCAATAACTCGATCGCCCCGTAAGAGAGACATTATTACATAACTATATTCTTCAAGGTATTCTCTAAGCAATCTTTGCAGCTTCTCATCATCGTCAATAATACAAATTTTTTTCCTCATTATCCTTACCGGAAAGTAAAATTTTCACCAAATTTTTTACACTTTTTTTACAATTATCGCTGAGATTTTACACATTAATAAAACTAATTTAATCTCTAAATTGTATATTGATGATAAATCAAGTTAAAAATAGGAAATTAATTTTAATTTTAAACAGGATATCATCAAAAAGGCGTAACGGCCTATAAAAACAAGGAGATATAAATGAAAAAGTCGATAAAGACGGTAAATGTAATGCTTTTTATCTGCATGCTGGTGTTAGTGCTAACGGCAATGCTCTACCACGATTTAGGGAAACTTCACGGATTATTCGGTCTTTTCTACATAGTCTTAATAGTAATTCATATCAAACAGCACTGGGGTTGGGTGAAAGGTAATTTACTAGGGCTCGGGATCAAGGAGAGGTAACGGGATTTGTTCGGTATAGTACTAAAAATATTTTTAATACGTTATTATTTAAACATCCACATTTTTTACTGTCCATAAAGGATCATACTTTACAATTTTTTGAAATACGAATGTAAAGGATGGTCCTGTACCCTACGCGAATCAAACTGCGTGTTCAGTTGTGACCACGGGTAAAAGCAAAGTCATTCAAAAGCAAATAGACTGGAAACTAAAATCAAAAATCAAAAAAAATGCTAATGGCGCAAAGGCTGGAACAAATGTTAGAAATATTTTTTCTTCAAATAATTACTATCCAATTATTTCATTAAGTCCTTCAATGATTTGGCTAAGATCTTTTTCTGATATTTTGGATATTTTCTTTCCGATCCTTTTTGTAGAGAGCGTTCGAATTTGACTGATTTTTACCCAAGAAATTTTAGGAAGTTTTAGATCGGTAAGTTGATATGTTAAAGGATATCCTGCCCTTTGCGGTTGACTAGTTAAGGCAATTGCAATGACTGTACCAGATTTTTCATTGAAGATATTTTGACTTATTATAAGTACGGGACGTAATCCACCCTGTTCATGTCCGATTACAGGATTTAAATCGGCCCAATATATTTCGCCTCTTAATATTCTGGCCATTCTTCACTGTCCACTAAAAATCCTTCTTCTGCCAGAGATTGTTCAAACGCAGGATTGAGTTTTTCACATTCAAGCGCGAGACGGTTTTTCTCAAGTTGTTTCATTTTTTCTGCAACGGCATCTTGAATAGCTTTACTACGATTTGGGTATACTTTTGATTTAACAAGAGTATCTACTCTTTTAAGGATATTCTTATCGATTGTTATTGCAATTTTTGAAGCAGCCATCTTTTCTTACCTCTAGTATGACAATATATCATACTTATATAAATCGTCAACAATATTTCTAACCTAACAATTATATGGCAAACAATATAATCCCGGACATTAAAATAAATTTCAACCATCTATTGGCAAATTTTACTCCTTTTATGGGTTTATTTAATCAGATAATATTATAATTATAATATTATCTGATTTCCGGATAATAACATGTGTAAGTTCCAAAATAATGAATACTGGTCTATGTAATATAGCCTGCATCTTCTGGCTTTCGCTAAATTACAAAACGTCGGTTACCTTTTATCTCATTTCTCCTTCGGGTCGGGATTGCGGTCAAACCGAAACTCTGAAGCCGGTTTGCCCGCAAACTCTCTCCTCATTGAACGAAAAACAAAAAGACTGCTTGAGTATCTTTGTCTCTCAGCAGACATCTCCATCGCCGCCTCCGCCCTGGGACAGGTCGCATTGTTGGAAATATCCCCTGCACGGCGTTTACAGGTGCACATAGCTCTGAGACATTCCTGACTGCGCAGGCGCGCCCGGGGAACTCGCGTCCGGGAAAGCAATTGCGCGGAAGCAGCAGGGGCTGACTGTAAGCAGGGGTGTGGAGAGGAAGAATGACCTCATCCAATAGTCTGAACCATGATTCGCATGA
>JAFGSG010000047.1 GCA_016934735.1 Spirochaetota bacterium
GCATACCTGCTGAAGAGGGGATCAGAATAAAGGATTTCCCGACGCTTAATCATGTTATCGGATTTGTAACATCAAAGTCGCCTAAGTATGCAGGTGCTGCTTCACAGACAAAGCAGGCTGAAGAGAAATCTGCTGTAAAAACGGAAGAAGCTCCAAAATTCATCAAAAGCAATATTAAAAGGATGACTGTGGAGACTATCGAGGAACCGCTGGATAAAAAATCCAAGCCGAGATTTAATTTTAAAGGAATGAATGTGCTCATAACCGACGATGGCAGAGGGATTGCAAAATCAATTGAGAAAACCCTGAAAGAATCAGAAGCCAATGTCGGGATCATAACCCGGTCGGAAATGGAAGATGTCGATAGACTCAAGAATGCAATCGGGAGAGTAAAGAAAACCGGAACAGTAAACGGCATTATCCACCTTACATCTTTTGAAGAATCAAAATCACTGGATGAGATGAGCTATGAAGATTGGAGAAAAAATGTATTCAGAAGAGTAAAGTCTTTCTTCTATATATGTAAAACCCTTCAGAAAGATATTATTGAAAATTCAAAGACCAATGGCTCTTTTATAGTGTCCGTTACCGATATGGGAGGCTCATTCGGTGTTGATGATTTTACATCCAATAATCCTATAGGAGGGGGGGTTGCAGGATTAACAAAAGGATTGAATAAAGAATTTTTAAATTCTACTCAAAATATCCTCGTTAAGTCTATTGATTTAAGTGCAGCCGAAAAACCTGCAGGGATCGCAAAGTTATTATTGAACGAAATTCAACATGGCAACCGGAAGGTTGAAGTGGGATATACAGGCAGTACACGTATTGTAACTCAGGTTATCTATAAGGATATTGATACGGATGCTGAGCCGAGAAATATTGTCGGAGAGGGATCTGTCTTTGTGGTAACAGGCGGTGGTTATGGGATCACAAGCGCGATTTCCAGGGATATTGCGAAAAATCTGAAGGCTAAATTTGCGATTATTTCGCTTGAGTCTTTGCCGTCTAATATTGAAGAGCTGGTCAGACTTGATGAGAACGGTTTAAAGCAGCTTAAGGAAAAAGTCGTAAGCGAACTTAAATCTAAGAATGAAAGAGTTACACCCGTAATGATTGATAAGGAATTTTCTAAGTACACAATCGCTATTGAAATTTACAGGAACATGGAAGAACTGAAGAAGCTCGGCTCGCCGGATGTAGAATATTACAGCTGCAACGTAATGGATCACAAAGCGATGACTGAGACGATTAATAAGATCAGAGCCAGGTTCGGCAGGATTGATGCGGTAATACACGGCGCAGGCATAAACAAGGATAAATTCCTTGAAGATAAATCTTTTGAGGATTTTTCGCTTGTAGTTGATGTTAAAGCAGACGGCTGCTTTAATCTTATGGAATCCGTTAAAAATGACGGTGTAAAGGTGCTGGTTACGTTTGCTTCAATTTCCGGGCGGTTCGGGAATATCGGCCAGACCGATTATTCGGCTGCGAATGATCTTCTGAACAAGTATGTACAGCATTCGAACAGAAGATTCGCGCCCGGCATGAAAGCAGTGTCAATGAACTGGAGCGGGTGGATGGGTATCGGTATGGCAACCCGCGGAAGCATTGCTAAGATATTCGAAGAATCGGGTGTCGACATGATCCCGATGGAAGAAGGAGTGACGAAGGTTAGGGAAGAACTTCTGTATGGCAATGACGCTGAAATCATTGTAGCTGGCAGCGTTGGACAGATTGACAGCGATAATCTGATTGTTGGTTACAAGACAAAGGACTTCAGCGCTTTAAGCGAAATTATTAAGGCAAAGGACAAATATCCTTTGATAGATGAAATAGTAAGCTTAAAACCGGGAAAATCCATCGTTGTTAAAAAGATACTCAGCACAGATAACGATCTTTATCTTTTAGATCATTCCATTGAAGGGGTCCCGTATTTCCCGGCTGTAATGGGAATTGAAACCTTTGCTGAGACTGTTTCCCTCCTTTTTCAGAATAAGAAAATAAAACTGATGAAGGATATTAAGTTTAATATCCCGGTTAAAATTCTTAAGGGTAAGCCGGTTAATATGATCATAACTGCTGATAAGATCGACTCGCAGGGCAGTGATATAATAGTGAAAACAAAATTAGAAAGCGAATTTTTTAAGGATGGTGTTAAACTCGGAGACAATAAACTCCACTTTGAAGCAATGGTTATGGTTTCAGAGAAAGGAGCTGACAGGAAAAAGCTGAAATCCAACGGCGTTAATATGGAGGTAATTCAGAAGGCAAAAGACAGCGAGAGGATCATCAATAATAAAGAGATTTACAAGAGATTTTTTCATGGCCCAAAATTCCAGGTTCACGCCGGTGTCATCAATATTGAAGGAAAAATGATTTACGGAGCTCTTGCAGGAAAAAATATAAAAGGTGACGGGCATTTCAGCTTCATAAAGAAGCCGGACTTTATCAGCAATCCTATGGCTATTGAAGCCGCATTCCAGAATGCCGGAATGTATGCGATGAAAAAAGAAAATAAGATGGCGCTTCCTGACGGTATTGAAGAGCTTGTATTTACACAGATACCATCCAATGTTAAAGAATTATACATGAGCGCAAAACACATTAAAAGCGATGACCTTAAACATGAGTACGACACCGTTGTGTTGGATAGCCAGGGTAATGTTTATTCCGTAATGAAAGGTTACAAAATGATAAACATAGGAGACCTTAAAGACGATGAGAAGTTTTAAGAATACATATTATGATATTAAGCAGGGTCATAATCATACTCTAAAATTTCTTAATTCAAGTATCGCATTTATTGATGCGATAAGTGTTCAGAAAAGACTGGATAACAAAGGCGAACATGCTTATGATGATTTTTTAACAGAATGGGAGCATTCCTATATTCATGATTTGAAAATCCCTAAAAGGAAAATGGATTTTCTCTGCGGCAGGCTCGCGGGCAAAAGAGCAGTAAGACGGCATTTGGTTAAAAATTCTCATTCCAGCATGAACGCCGGGACAGATCATCCGCCTTTTAAGGATATTGAAATACGAAAGACTGTAACCGGAAGGCCGGTTGTCTTTGTTAAGGACGGTTCATCAAAAAACGGTACATCCGACTACTATGTTTCAATTTCGCATACAGAGGGAGTAGCCGCTTCCCTGGTCTCAAATAAGATGGACTGTAAAGGCATAGGCATTGATATTGAAAAAATAGAAGAAAGGGATAAATCATTATTCAATGTTGCCTTTACTGATTTAGAGATTGAAAAGCTTAAACATAGGATTTTTAATCAAAACGGCAAAAGCAATCGTTTACTGGATGAAGAAATAGCCCGATACTGGTCGATTAAGGAGGCTGTTATGAAATCTATGGGTGTAGGGGTAAATATCGATTTAAAGAATATCGAAGTCAAAAATACTGACGGATATTCTGCAGTGGTAAATTTAAAGAATGATGCACATGACAGATATATACTCTTAAAAGGGACAGATTTGAAAGTCGAGTCTACAAAAATAGAAAATTTTATGATATCAATAGCGTGTCTATATTAAAAAGAATGAGAACATAGATAAACATATATTTTAATATGGATTCAGGTTTATCTGTGGTAAATTAAAAAATTATGCAAAACATAAAATCGAAATACATTACACAGGATGGGACTCTGGACGAGTCAGTAATAGGAATTGAATTCAGAGACGGCCTTGCAGCGATTAAAAGTTCTTCCGGTTATTCGCCGGATAATAAAGCTGGTTCTCAGCAAGTGGTGGACAGTTATATTCTGCAATATTTAGAGAAAGTAAGTAATGATCTTAACTCCAATAACAGTGCGAAATTAATTCCTAATCTGTTGACGATAATATTACAGAACGCGAAGTCTTCCGGTATTAAGAATATAAATTTAAATACTGATGTAATCACTAAAATAATTTCTCTTTTTAAATCAGAAGACAGGCCGGCAAAAAAAAATAAAAGCAAAGATAAACGCAAGATCGTACTTGATGCGGCAATGATCGTGTTTTCCAGAAACGGATTTCACGAAACTCACGTTGATCAGATCGCTGATTTCGCTGGAGTTGCAAAAGGAACAGTATACCGCTATTTTAAAAGCAAGGAAGATATATTAAAAGAAATAATTAAAGCAAACAACGAATTGCTTACTAAAGAGCTTACTCTTATTTTTAATAAAGACGGCCATATACTGGAATTGATAAAAGAAGCTATTGCCTACTATGTTGAATTTTTCGACAGCAACAAGGACCTTTATAAAATTTTAACGCACTCTCCATGGATATTGAAAGATATAAGCGATCATTTTTATAAAAATATAATTTCGCATCTTAATGTTGTCAGGAGAAGAGTGTTCAACCTTACGAGGGAAGGCATAGTTAAACCAACTGATTTTTATACGGTATTTTACGGAATTTTTGGTTTTATTGACGGAGTAATCCAAAAGTGGTTCAGGCGCAATTGCGAGTATTCGCTTAAGGATGAACTTCCCGTCATTATTGAAGTTTTATACTATGGTTTTGTTTCCGAGGGTGAACGGAAAAATATATTTATTTAGCTACCTGCACCTCCTGAAGGGCGGGTTCAAATCCTGAAGAAACTGTAATAAACAATAAAGCAAGCTTGTAAAAATTTAATTACTCAGAAGAAGTTAAAACAAAAAATATGGAGAATGCTTTTAATGGCAAAGTTAAAATATGATGATTTGATGTTCAATTTTGAAAAATGCATCCCATGGAATGAGATTGCAAATGCATTGGGGAAAGAAAATCATTTTGATGAATACATGATGACCATGAAAACCGTGGGGGAGGTTGTCCAGGAACAGGTAGAACCCTTCGCAGAAGCGATTGATAATGATGAATGCAGGCTTGAAACTGACAGCAAGGGAAAAAATATGGTCAGGATTGCCGAACCTATGCAGAAGCATTTCGAGACATTGAAAGAATTAGGCCTTTTCTGCGGCGTTACATTGCCGGAAGAGCATGGCGGATTCGATTTCCCGTTAACTGCGTTTTTTGGATTCGGCGAAATAATTACAATGGGCGATTCCAGTCTCGGCCTTACGCCGATGCTGAACGAAGGGTGCGCACAGGTGATCTCGGAGTATGCAAACGAAAAAATACGCGCAGAATATTTGCCTAAGCTGATTTCCGGCGAAAGGCTTTGTGCGATGGGATTAACCGAACCCAGTGCCGGAAGCGATCTTGTTACAGGGATACAGACAACCGCAAGACCGGCAGATAAGGAAAAGGATAAAGATAAAGCGGGAAGGATCAGCGAACTCGGGAAGTTAGGGGATGTTTATATTATTAATGGCACAAAGATATTCATATCGAACGGATATGGGGATGTATTAACGCTTGCAAAGATAAATGACGGAATCAGCATGTTTCTTGTTTATGAAGAAGACAAAGTAGTACCGAGGATCGAGCACAAACTCGGTATAAGAGGGTCGGCTACATGCGAAATATTCTATGATAATTCCCCCGGAGTCCTGATAGGCGAACTTGGCGGCGGACTTATACCGAACATGCTGAAGCTGATGAATATTGCCAGGCTTGGGGTAGCTACGCAGGGACTTGCCATAGGCGAAAGAGCTCACAGGCATGCCATTGAATACGCGAATGACAGAGTACAGTTCGGTGTGCCGATCATTCAGCATTCTCCAGTACGCCAGATAATATTTGAGAATGAACTGGATCTACAGGCATCCAGGGTACTTACATATACAGGAGCATATTATTTTGATATGCGTCTGGCCTTGAGTAAAAAATTAAAGAAACTTACAGAAGGAACCCCTGAACATTCTGATTTGAAGAACATCCTAAGAAAGTATTCCAGGATCGCTGAGATATTAATCTCTCTTTCCAAGTACGATGCTACGGAACTGGGTAACAGAGTTGTTGACTCATCATTACAGGTTTTTGCCGGTTACGGATATACAAGGGAATATCCAATGGAGCGTTTTTACAGGGATGTCAGAATAACGAATATTTATGAAGGCACGAGCCAGATACAGGTTGACCAGGTATTTAATGAAACCTTTTATGTAGATAAAGTCGGCCTGATTAATCAGTTCAAATTAGGCGACGGCAGGTCTTTTGTTGTAACAGAAAAGAATAAGCTGTTTTTTGATATTTTTTTAGATGAATACAAAAATGCAATTATCGCAAAATCAGCAGGTAATCCTGTTATATCCGAATTACTTTCTAAAGTAGATAAAATAAGAGAATATTTAAATGAGGCAAGGCAGATATTATTTGTAGAAGAAAGAAATCGAGGTAAGGAGCTTGGCAGAAAATATAATGCTATATATCAGCAAAATTACGTTGATATTGTGTCTGCCTGCATAAAAAGCTATCTTTTAGTAAAGCAGGCTCTTATATCTGACCACAAACTTCCTGTTGCGAAATCGTTTATAGAACGGGCGGTTGTAAAAGCTGAGTACTGCAAAAACAGCATTAAGAGCTGTGTAGATGATTTAATTGGGGAAGCATTCAATAAGGTTGTAAGAATGGAATAAATTGCTCTTTTCGATCACCGGTAATTATTAAAAAAGGCCGCATTGATAGCGGCCTTTTTATTTTTACTGAAAGATTAAATAGCTGCAGTTACTCCAATATTAACGGCATTACCTTTAATCTTAACATCCTTTTCCTGTTTTGAAGTCGTATATAAATATTCTACAAATAATGAAAGTTTTAATTTTACAGCGCTGAAGATTATGCGGCTTATGCCAAATCCAAAATAATGGGATTTGAAGTTTTCGCTTATACTGGTAGACTCAACTTCGACATCTTCTTTAAACGCAATACCGTATCTGGCATAGGGATTAACCGGCAGAACCGGTAGATCTATTTGAGCATAAGCATCAATCCCTACGGTTTTCTTTTCAGCATCCACATCTCCTTTTAAAGGAGCTATTAAGTAAAACCCGCCAAGGCCAACTGTAAACACCATTGGGATGCCGGTATTAACATGAGCATAGGCGCCATATTGCCAGCCATCTACATCTGAAGAACTTCCGCCGCTTTCCACCTTTCCGGCAAAAGTGCGTCCGCCGTAAACGCTGGCGTCCACGATCGCGTAGCTTGATGCAGGTATAAAAAGTAAAATTGTTAAAATAATAAAAAATTTACAATATTTTTTAAAATAATTCATACATATTGCCTCCAAATATAATTATCTATAAAAAATTTATTCTCTAACTCTAATAGTAATCAAATTGTTAAGTCAACATAATTTTAATAAATACATATTTCAGACAGCATGCAATTTTAGCAAATTATTTGTTTAATTTATGTGCTGCGAATTGAGTTGTTCCCGTTGGTATACTCTTCCAATAAAGAATATAATTCATCTCTTTTTTCTTTTAATATTTTTCCTCTGTAAGTGTCTTTTATTTTTACCGGGCTTTCAAATGTATCGATCGGCTCAATCATTAGACGGACAGATTCTTTCTTTTTTGCCGCTTCCGCTAATTCATCCGGTGTCGGAAGTATTATCGCATGCAGGGAATAAGGGGTATGAATTAATGAATGTCCCCTGTTAAGATATGCTTCGGCAAATCCACCGTCTATATTTATAGCCCTTCCGTCCGTCGAGGCTATTTTTTCGCCTTTTAAAATATCAACCGGTGTGTGGCCGTACACGATTCTTCTGGCTCCGAACTCTTTCATAATCAGGTCCATAAATTCTTTTTTTTCTATGTTTTCCTTCCAGAACAGGAGTTTTTCTTTATGTGTGTCTTTATCTTTATAAAAATATCTTTCGAATGTTTTCATTGCGTGTTTTCCGAAAAACGGCGACTTGGGCCCGCACCAGAGATAAAACATTAAATCCAGATCTTTCTGATTCTGCTGCCTGTCTTCCAGATAGTTCTTTCCGACATTTTTAACAACATCCTGAATATAGTTAAATAATTCTTTACCTTTTTTGCCGAGAAAATTTTCAAATTTTCCGTCTTTAGTGCTTGGAATAAGAGCATGAATATCTAAAATGAAATTATTAATATGATACAAATTGCCATGTTCAAATAAAAATTTCATAAGTGATTTAATTCTTTTACTGCCGGTAAACTGCTGCACTAAATCATCTATAACTTCTTTTTCCTCAATTGTTAACTTTGTAGGGTCATCCATGTCCAGAGTGGGGAAATGTGTATCTGTTAATCCGTCGGTATTCTTGTTTTTAAGCAGATCTCTCAGGATGTCAAGATTCAGTCTCGGCTGCATTTCAAACTCGGGATTTGCTTTTATTGTTTTTTCTTCGAGTTTAAACTGTATCATGGCAAGAGTCTTTTCCATCTTTTTGGAAATGTCAATTTTTGCCTTAAAGTTACCGGAAATCATATCCGGATAGAGTTTTTTTGCTAGCTCGGTTAACCGTGTAATGTCAATGTTTAGCCTCTTTAGAAATGCAAGGTTGTCGTAGCGTACACTGATCCTCAGAGCTTCAGCGATCAGCGATCTGTTGCCGGCTGCTGCGCCCATCCATAAAATATCATGATTTCCCCAGACATATTTTATAATTGGTCTTATATCCCATTTATTTAATATTCGCAGTATTTTATCCGGTTCATCTCCCCTGTCGAAGACATCACCAAGGACAACTATCTGTCCAAGAAGCACTTGTTTTACTGTTTTTGAAAGGGCTGTTATAACCCTGTCCGCTATTAAACTATTTTCATATATGATATTAGGAATTGGGAAGTTGAGAATAAGATTCTCAAGGATATGTTTTAAGTCTTTATTCAGATTTATTCTGGCTCTGTCAAAATTTTTTATACTGCTGATCTTGTATTGAATTATTTTTACCAGGTCGGATATTACATCCTGTCTTTGCATCGAGATGCCGTCCATAGCAAAATACTTTTCTTTCCGGATTATACTGGCGAGATATTCTATCTTTTTATTTGAGACTGTTTTCGGCAGAGCTTCGTAGCAGGTCCTCCATACAAGTCCGAATCTTCCCTTCAGTATTGAAACAAATCTTTCGCCTGCTCCGTGAGGATCGCTTATCCAAAGTGTAGTATCTATATTTGTCTCTAATTCGGCTTCAATCTCGGTCAATTGTTTTATCAGGTCATGAAGTGATGTAATTGTTTTTGTCGAGGACATGGGTATGCTCCGTATAATATTTTTATACTCGTGGCATTGTATAATAAAAGATGAATATTTGCCGCAGAGTCGCAGAGAAACAGATTAAAATACGGATTATTTAATATTTAGTAACTATCTTAAAAACTGCTATTGCTCTGAAAATCCGATAGAATTAATCAAATTATCTGCAGAAACAGTACTTTACCCCTTGCGGGCGCACTTAAAAAGTCTAATAAAGTCTATCGAAACGAATTATCGAATATCCGGTAAAATATTATTAAGATAGCTTCAAGCAAAAATAAATATATATAATAAAATTATTTTTGTTGCTTAATTCCTGATTCTATACCTCTGTGACTCAGTGGCTCACTATTGCTTATTCCTGTATAGTCAGGGGATAAATCAGTCATTTGCTGTTTTATAATTTAAGTACTATTGAAAATAATGGGTGGGAAAAGTAAAGCAAAAAGTTACGACTTTTTACATGATTTTGCCGCCGGCATCATCAAGGTCAATGCTTTCCAGAAAATCTTTAAGCGTTTCCTTGTCGACTTCTTTTGCTGTTTTTTCCAATCCCATATACAAGGTAAACAGCTTTCTCTCAACGTAAATCGGTGATTTTGTTCTCAATGCTAATGCAATCGCATCACTCGGACGGCTGTCTATTTTCAATTTTTTATTGCCGTCAGACAGATTTATTCTGGCATAATATATATTGTTTTTAAGATCATAAACGTCTATTGATTCTACTTCGTACGATAGCTGGCCAAGAATATTTACTATAAGGTCATGCGTAAGCGGTCTTAGCGGTTTCTTACCCTCCAGCTCAATTGCTATGAGGCTGGCCTCCAGAGGGGCTATTAAAATCGGAAGATTGTCGCTGCTTTCAGTATCCTTTAAAATTAATACAGGAACGCCGCTTTTCTGATCTATAAAAATATTTTCTATTTCAACTTTAATTAACGACATTGTTTATTTTCTCCTGAAAATACCTACAGGGGATTCTCCTGAATTAATTATAATATCGAATATTGTAAAATACAACAAAAATAAAATTAAATAATAAAAGATATTTATTATTCCGGATTTATACAATAAATAGTTAAAAGATACGCTATTAAATTTTTTTTCCTTTTACTTCTTTTATCAATTCTCTCGCAACCGCGTTTTTTTGTATCTCGGTGGTACCTTCATAAATGCTTAATATTTTTGCGTCTCTTAGCATTTTTTCTACCGGGAAATCGCGCATATATCCGTATCCGGCCATAATTTGCAGAGCTGAGTTGGCAATTAAAAATGCGTTTTCTCCGCAAAAAGCTTTTGCCATTGACGAATATTTTGGATAGGCTGGGTGTTTCATGTCAACCATTCTGGCGGCAGTATAAGTCAGATGCCTGCCTGCTTCAATTATTGCCGCCATATCTGCCAGTTTATGCTGTATTGACTGTTGAGAACTGATAGGATTATTAAATTGATTTCTTCCCACAGCGTATTTAAGAGCTGTTTCAAAAGCTCCCTGTGAAAGGCCGACTGCCGCTGCGGCAACAACAGCTCTCGAATGATCGAAAGTCTCGATCGCGTATTTAAAACCATGTCCCTCCTTGCCGATCAAATTGTCAGCCGGGATCTCACAGTTATCAAAAATGACTTCTCTTGTTTCAGAGCATCTTATTCCGAGTTTTTTTTCTTTTGCTCCAAAGGAAAGGCCGTCAGTTCCTTTCTCCACAATAAAACAGCTTATCCCTCGAATTCCTTTGTTCTTATCAGTAACGGCGAAAACAGTATATATGTCAGCTCTGGAAGCAGAAGTTATCCATTGTTTTACTCCATTTATTACATATTTGCCCTCTTTCTTTACAGCCGTAGTCTTCAGATTCGTAATATCCGAACCGGCTGAAGACTCTGTAAGCGCAAACGCAGCCAGTTTTTCTCCCCTGGCAACCGCGGATAAATATTTCTGTTTTTGTGAGTGTGAACCGGCAAGCAGTATTGGGAAAATACCCAATCCTGAAACAGAGTATGCAGTAGAAACACCAAGGCACCCTCTGGATAATTCCTCCGCTATCAGCGCGGCTTCAAACACTCCAAGCCCGGCGCCGTTATATTCTTCCGGAATAAAAGGGCATGCGAGTAATAATCCTTTTACTAACTTATTCACTATTTCTTCCGGATATTCTTCCTTTTCGTCCAACTCTGCCCGTATCGGAATTATCTCATCTTCAGTAAATTTCCTGATGGTGTCTTTAAGAGACTTTTGTTCGTCTGTTAGAAAAAGCGGCATATATGCTTCCTTACAATAAAATTGTTTTATAAAAGCTATTATATTAAGAAAAATAAAGATATAAATTATGGTCAAGCTATAAATTAAAATATTGCATTTCGCTTTTTTTCTTGCAAAATCTTTCTTACTAAATATAAATAAATCCATTATAAAATATATATTACGGGATTATCATTTGCGAATATTTAATAATATATCCAGCTTTTTATTTATTTTTATTTTTTGTTTTGAGGCATCTTCTCAAATGAAATTCAAACCGTGGAATCCTGAAATTGCCATAGCGGACGAAAACAATAAGATAAAAAGTAACTATAATAGTCAGACACTATGCGTATTCAGCGCACCTGCGGTAGGCACCTATTTTATGATACGCGGTTTTCAAAAGATTATTTCGCCTCAGGACGGGCCGAACTGCAGGTTCAATCCTACTTGCAGCGAATATGGGAAAATTGCGGTGTTCAAGTACGGAGCACTTGTCGGAGCTTTTCTTGCCGGTGACAGAATTTTAAGATGCAATCCATATAACACACCCGGTGATGACCCAGTACCTGAATTTCTATTTGAATAATTAACCCGGACTGAATTATTTAAAATTTTAACGCTAAAATTATCGGCTTATACATAAATAGCTCAACTTAACTGACATTTATAAATCATAATTCAGGCAAATTGAGATAATTGTTTCAAAAGCTCAGCCAAGACGAGTAATGAATTGAATCGCCAGTGAATAAAAAAATTACAATCCCACAATTATTATTTGGAGTATTTATTTTTTCATTTAATTTCATCCCATGCTTTGCTGAAATAAAACAGGATGAATTTATAATTAAACAAAAACGATTTGTAAATGAACTGTATCAAAATAAAAGATACTTTGACTGCATCGCAGAAACGCAAAGGCTTTTATACTATACAGATAATAAAACCAATCAGGATGAACTTATATACTTTATTAATGCCTGCTATTTTTTAGGAAAGCAGTATAAGACTGTTATTTCACGCATTGATAATTTAAAAAAAAATACCGGGATACTTAGTTTGAATAATCTGTTTTTATATTCCCGTTCATATCTTAATATTGGTTATTATGATATTAGTAAAAAGATATTATATAGTCTGGATTATTCCGATGTCAATGAAGACAGACGTAGCGATTTATTTACAAAAAGAGCAGAATTTTTCATTAAAAATTTTGATTATGCTATACTATTAAAGGAAGTTGAGATTGCCGAAGGATATTTTACAAATTTCGGCAGGTTATTTTCTTTAACGGATTTTAGAAATGATATTGAGAGCTATAAGGAAATCGGTTTAAAATCCAAATGGCTGTCAGTGTCGCTTTCAGCGCTTGTGCCGGGAGCAGGCCAGGTGTATTCCGGAAGGCTAATGGACGGATTGTTAAGCCTGGCTGCAGTTGCTGGATCTGCATATGGAGCATTATATTTTTATAATAAAAAAGACAAACCTCCGGCTATTACTTTTACATTTTTTTCGTGTTTGTTCTATGCCGGGAATCTGTACGGTGCATACAATTCGGCAGAGGATACAAACAATAATCTTCACAGGCGTTTCACAAACAGGATAAATAAAAAATATAATCTTAATTATAATCCTGCAGATTATATCGAAGGTAGAATATTCGAATGATATTTTTTGCATCAACGAAAATTGTCCGATTTAGCCGAAATGACTGGAAAGGAATTAATCTATTAAGCTTTATTATATTTTTTATTATTTTTTTTAACAATAATGTAATATCCTCTGAGAGGGATATTATTAATCTGGCAGAATCCTTTAATGAAAAAGGTGAGTATTATAATGCGATCAGTGAAATCATGCGTTATCAGTACATTTACCCGATGGGAACTTTTTATCCTTTAAGCATGCTTGTAATGAGTGAGGCCTTTTATAAAGGGGGTAATTATTCTAAAGCAATAAATACGCTTACTAAATGCTATGAAATGTTCAGAAACACGGCTGAAGGCGAAAAAGCGTTTTATAAAACAGGCTATGTGCATTTGACTTCCGGTTCTCCGTATCTTGCATTACGGGTTTATCAGGAATACCGGTATATTTATCAAGAGGGAGATTTCAGCGAAAATGTATCGCGCGATTTGTGTTACAGCTTTACCCTTATGAAGGATCTCAAGGGAGCTCAAAGTGCTATCAGAGATTATGAAGAAAATTATTCGGAAGGTATATATTTACAGGAAATAAAAGAGCTTGATATTCTGATCAATGAAGAAATCAACAGGCCAAAGAAAAATGTATGGGTATCGGTTTTAGGATCAATAGCCATTCCGGGATTCGGTCATTTTTATACGGGAAAGTATGATGTCGGTATTTTATCGCTTCTCACAAATGCACTTTTAATATATCTTTTTTATGACGGATACAGAGATAAAAGTAAAGCGAGAATGATTGTGTTCGGGGTTAGTGAATTTTCTTTTTATCAATATTCTCTTTATTCATCTATAAGCAATGTTTATGAATATAACGACAATGATAAATTTTATAAGTCAATCCGGTTAAGTGCAGCAAAGGAATTTTAAATATGGACAATTATGAATTAAAAAAAGACTTGGAATCAATTCAACTAGATAAAGCTGATTTTCTGAAGATAGAAAAGTTGATCAGAGAAGAAAAAAATCTTGAGAGTGTAGCCGAATTAATATTAGAAGGAAGTTATCACAGTGTTGATATTTTTAAAAAAGATTCAATTGACAGGTTCCTTGACTTCATAATCGCCAAGGTCAGGACCGGCAGTTATTATATTCCAACGCTTGCTTTTCCGACACGCAGAATGTCCGATCAGGAGCTGGAAGATAAAATTATTAAACTTATAAATGTCCATTTAAACCCTGAAGTAATTTTTCCAATATTGAAGTACTTTGCGAGAAATATTAAAGATTCGGATAAGAATCTTTATCTGGCTTATTTAATAACCTCTGATGATATTATAAGTGCAATTTATGAAACTTTTTTATTATTCAAGAAGGATATTTTTTCTCCGGATCCTGAAAAAAGAGTCCTGAATGTGAAAAGGATCCAGCAATTCCCGCCTACTGTCGACACTAGCGCTTCATCTCCTCTGGATGCAGTATGCAGATTTAAATATATTCTGGAATTTATTGCGATCAAACAAAAGGTTGAGCATATCTACACAGCGGATAAGATTAAGTTGAGTACATAATAATGATGATTGCAAGACATTTGCCATGTTTTAAAAAAAACTTGACAGTAAAACAATGCTCAAACTATGCTTGACCAGTTTTTCTTGGGGGTTGCTAGCTCAATTGGTAGAGCACTTGACTCTTAATCAATAGGTTCGGGGTTCGATTCCCCGGCAACCCATATAAAAACATGATAAAATACAGGGTTTAAGTCAAATTCTAATTACATCGATATACAAAATAAAATAAAGTGTGAGACAAAAGTGAGATAGAAAATGGCTAATTTTTCCACTTTCCCGCGTAAAAAGAAAAACGGAAAGTCTGTTTACTATGTTCAATTTAAAAAATCTGATGGATCTTATGACACTGCTAAAAGTTCTGGCTGTACCTCAAGATATGCTGCCGAGGCTTGGGCTGAAGATTATCTGTTAAAACATGGCCGGACAACGCTTAGAGACGTATTATTTATACGCTTTGCAGAAAATTTTTTTGACTGGAACGGCACCTGGGCAACGAATAAAAAAGTTCAGGGTAAACGAATAAGTCAGTCTCATTGCCTTACCACTGCTGAAACATTGCAAAGACACATCCTGCCTGTTTTTCAAAACTATAACATCGCAGATATAGACAAATTAAAAATACGCGACTTTCGGAATAAGCTGTATCAGCAGGGCAAATCGGGAAGTCTTATTAATAAGTGCTTATATGCGTTAAAGGCTATCCTTGAGGCCGCAGAAGATCAAGGGCTTATTCAGGCCGTACCGAGAATTGAGAAGGCCGCAGACAAGCCTAAAACAAAAGGGATACTCACAATTGAAGAGGTCAGGCGGCTTTTTTATTTGCCATGGGCATCTATACCGTCTTATTCTCACCCTGTAAAAGAACGATATATCGGATATGTCGGGAATTTGCTTGCCTGCGTTACAGGCTTACGTCTGGGCGAGCTTCAGGGGCTTCTATTGACCGATTTACACCTTGACAGCGGATATATCGTTGTCAGGCGTTCCTGGGATCGAAAAATAAACCGATTAAACGAGACAACCAAAAACGGACGGGAGCGTAATCTTCTAATTCCGTCTTATGTAATCTCTCTTGTCAGCGAACTTGTCGAACGTAATCCATATAAACAGCCGGACTCATTTTTATTTTACTCAAAATTTCCGCATCAGCCGATAGACGCAAAGACTTTTATTAACGATTTCTTTGCCGCTCTGGACAGGATCGGAATTAATAAAGACGAGCGTAAAAAACGCAATATAACCTTCCACAGCCATAGACACTGGTTTAATTCACTTCTCTTAAATGCTAAAGTACCGCTTCATAAAGTGCAGAGCTTGACAGGACATTTGTCAACGGAGATGTCCGGGCATTACTATCATATTGACGACATGCAGGACGTAAGGCAGATACAAGAAGAGTTGTTTAATCCAAAAGTAAATTAGCCAATTATTATATTGAGCTAATGAAAACCGGATTGAGCAATGGACAATCTTTTCTGTGCCGTGCTTGACTGCCTGCCGAGTGCTATTTTACCACATCATTTCTGCTGTCTCAAAAATTAATTCAACCATAGATACGGGTTTTTCGTTTACTTCTGCTGTATGTAATTTAACTACTTTTGTTTCTCGCTTTACAAGATATTGCAATAATAAATGTTTTGTGGATTTATCTTTCATTGTTGTTATAACATTAACTTCAACACATCCAACATTTTCACCTTGATCTTTCGGAGTAAATGCAGACCATTTAACTGAACCGTTCATACCAGCACAAGTATTTACAAATTGCTCTACTGTTAAGTTTTCATAAAATAAAGTTTTTTTAACAATATCAATATCTGAATTTCCAGAGCCTATCAAAGAGCAGCTAAATCCAAAACATATAATTACAAAAAGTATAATTTTTTTCATATATACCCTCTGTTTTTTAAAGCAGAGTTACCCATTATAAACTATCGGTCAAACACTTTTTTATTTTGATCTATAAAAATTTTTGCTCTTTTAATTTTAATGGTATAATCTAGAATTAGAAACATATAAAATAAATCCGAATCCGCACTTACTCATTGGAGAATTAAGAGTGCTTAACATAAAAAAATTGTTTGCAAAAATTTTAGCAATAGAGTAAGGTCGGTATATTATGTCACTTCAAGATAAAAAAGAACTATTAGAAGTTTTAAAAGAGATTAAAGGAATTGCTTCCTCTCCCTCTCGTCCTTTAAAAGCTGAAGGAGTCCTTTTGCCTGGTCAAGAAAAGCTTTATCAAGATAATCCCGATATGGTTTATCGAGAGATTCAATAATTTTAACCAGTTCAAAAGATATTTCTGATATATTTAATTTCTTTGCTTCTTCTTTATCCTCGCTGCTTACAAAATACGATACTGATTTATTAAATCTTTTTGCTAATTTTTCTAAATGTTCAATTTTTAATTTTTTATAGTTTCTATTGATAATTTGAGTTAAATTGCTTGGGGTAATTCCTATATCTTTAGCAATTTTTTTTCGAGATTCCCCCGATTCTTTTATTAAAGCGTCAATTTTATTTCCTATATCCATATTTAACATTATAGAAATGTATCTCAAAAAAATAAAGAAAAAATTAACAATTCTTTAATTTTTTTCTTGACTTATGAATGAATGTTTAATACATTTATAGTAAATGAATGATTTAATCATTTATTCATAATTTTGGAGGTTACAGAATGGCAGATAAGGTTGCATTACCAATTACAGTATTCCCAACGGATAAAAAGGCTTTTTTGAATGTAGTTAAAACAGAAAAGGATCGGGATTCCAAAACTACAAAGGGTGATATTTTCCATGAAATGCTTTTGATTTACAAAGAAACAAAAAAAGAAAAAGCCGAGGTCGCTTAAATGGAACTTCAAATAGCAGATCAAAATCAAATTAGTATTAAATCGGGTATTGCTGAACTCGGCATATTTGAAAAAGGCAATGATGCTTGGGTATCATCAAGAGACATTGCAAAGTTATTTGATAAAAGACATGACCACGTATTAAGAGATATAGAAGACGCGATGTCAAAATTGTCTGAAAAATTTACACAGCCCAATTTTGGGGAGTCCTCATACAAGAATAGTCAGAATAAAAAACAACCCGAATATCTATTAAATCGTAAATCTTTTTCTTTAATTGCTATGGGTTACACGGGCAAAAAGGCAATGGAATTTAAAATCGCCTACATTGAAGCCTTTGAAGCCATGTATAATGTGATTGAAACACGTTTGCTTTCAAAAGCCGGATATAGAGAAATGACCGCCGCTATTGCAAAACGCTATAATAATGATCCTCGCACTTTTTCACTCGAAGCAGACATGATTAATGAGATCGTACTCGGAATGAAAGCCAAAGATTTTAAAACCATTCATCAAATAGATAACAACGGACATACCAGAGATCATGTTGTTATGCAGAAACTAATATTACTCGATAAAGCTGAAAGGCTCAATGCTCAACTAATCCATGCCGGAATAAATTTTGAAGCAAGAAAAGCAATTATAAATTCAAACTTTAATTACAAAAAGGTCGCTTAATGGAACAACTCTGGACAAATATAGAACTCGGTCAATATCTCAATCGTTCGCCGCGTACAATTAATACTGATGTAGCAAAGCGAAGAATCCCTTTCATACGGATAGGCCGTTTAATTCGCTTCAGACAATCAGAAATTGACGCTTGGTTGGATAGGAATAGAGTTCCCGCAAGACAAAAATAGCGAGGAGGCAAACAATGTCACATTTTAAAAACGGACGTTTAATATCTGATTTCCCTGAACATTGTAAGGCCTGCAAACTCAGACAAGACGGCATCGAGGACAATT
Source organism: Spirochaetota bacterium (assembly GCA_016934735.1). Lineage (GTDB taxonomy): Bacteria > Spirochaetota > UBA4802 > UBA4802 > JAFGDQ01 > JAFGSG01. Next base: position 18,405 of record JAFGSG010000047.1, read on the forward strand.
CCTTTACCCATAGCTTCGGCACACATCAGGATAGACGCGAGATCAGCTTTTGCGAAAAATTCAAGGATGGAGATTTTCCAGCTAAGTTTAATGACTGTCTGGAATTGCCGGAAATTTGCCGGGATTGCGAGAACAATTATAACTGTCACATAAGCCCGGAAGGTGAGCCTAAAGTAGATCAAGTCGCCGTACAATCCTGTCTTGATGAACTCAAGATATCCGTACCACGAAGAGAACTAAAATACGTGCAGGAATTAATAATCAAAGCTGAACATGAGTTAGAAGGAGATCCTTTTGGTATAAGTTTGAAAATAGCTCACGAAAAAATAAACGAACTTTTAAAATCAGCATGAAAAAACAAACGAACATAAATGTAATCTGCGGCATAATAAAACAGAACTCATCAAAGACTATTATGCTGAACAGACAATCATATTTATTAATTCAAAAAAAGAAGGAGGTGAATAAGGATCAAGAAGTAAACGCAGTAATTAAAAAACAATAAGGGAGATTAATATGAATTTATATGATTTGGAAGAATTTAGAAAAAATGTAAACAAGATAGATCGGGAGAGAGTAAGACAAAGGACAGAGCCGGAAGATGAAAAAAAAGCAGAAGAGAAAAGAGAGCCAACGATTGAGGACGTTATCGCCGAACTGGAAGAAGGAATTTTAAAAGTATGCGAGGATAAAGACGACATGTCTGATA
>JAFGSG010000006.1 GCA_016934735.1 Spirochaetota bacterium
TGATGACCCTGTCGGTCTTTTCATTAAAGCTGAAACTTACTCTCTGATTCACAGATTTCGCAGCTGAGTTAAGAGTATCAATAACGTTATCGATATTCTCTTTTGATAGATTACTATCTCTTTCAGGTCTTGCTTTTTCAGATGAATTATATTCATTCTGATTTTTGACATTTGCAATCCTGGATTGAGTAATATTATCTACCTTGTTTGCAATTATATTGTTAATATCCATATATTACCTCCATGTAAAGGACCACTCTGAATAATGAAATTTCAAAGGGCCGCATGAATAACCTCCTTTTTGAAAAAAAGATTTCTCCTCTCCCTTTATAAACCGGAGAGGAGAAAACCAACTCGCTGCTTAGTTGATCGAAATCTTAAAGATTCTTATTTGAGCAGGTCTAAGACTGTTTTAGGCATTAAATTTGCCTGAGCCAACATCGAAGTACTACTCTGCAAAAGAATCTGATTCTTTGTAAACTCAATCAACTCTGAAGCCATATCCGTGTCCCTTATACGGGAATCGGCTGCTACCATATTCTCGTAGTTCCTGGTAAGAGCCATTATTGTATTTTCCATTCTGTTGTAATACGCGCCAAGATCTGCCCTTTGTCTATTCAGCTTGGTTAAGGCTGTGTCGACATATCCTATCATGGCATTTGCGTTTCCGACAGTGGATATTGAGCGTTTCCGTTCCCCTGCCTCCATAAGATTCAGGGACTTGGCGCTCATAGTCCCAATAAAAGCTTTGATCCGCTGATCCTGGTTCGGTCCCACATGGAAGAACATACTTCCGATTTTACTCCCTCTGGAATAGCGCCCGGTCAGTATTTTCAACCTGTTGAACTCCGATGAAGTGGATATTCTGTCCACTTCATCAATCAACTGTGAAACCTCAACCTGAAGCTGCTGTCTGTCGGCATTTGAATAAATACCATTAGCAGCCTGGACCGATAGCATCCGCACTCTTTGAAGGATATCATTAAGCTGATGTAAAGACCCTTCGGCGACCTGTACAAAAGAAAGCCCGTTCTGAGCATTCTTTTCAGCCTGGAACAGGCCGTTTATCTGGGTACGCATCTTTTCAGATACTGCCAGACCTGAAGCATCATCACCGGCTGTATTTATCCTTTCACCGGATGCCAGCCTCTCAATCGACTTGCCAAGATTAACCGCGATAAATTTAAGCTGCCGATTTGCGAATATGGCACTCATGTTATGATTGATTCTCATATTAAACTTTCCCTCCCTGTGGTTGTTTAATTCAGAACCGTTCTGTTATAATTTTTATAAAACGATCCCGGATTTTCTGGCTTTCCCAAAGAGAAAGCCGGATCTGTCTTACACAGATCAAAGGTTTACTCCTTGATAGTGCCGCCCGAACTGCCCATAATTCAGACAACACTGGCACCGGAACACGTTCCGGCAGCCAGTGATGCCCTCCATGCATCACCAACTGCCGGAACAGCCGATGATCGCAGGCAGAGCCTTAGCGAACGGGAAGAAAAGTGAGAACCAACTATAGTTTTCAAAGAACTGAGTTTTACATATTAAGATTGTCTTAGCCCAACAATCTTAATACGGACTGAGGCTGTAGATTTGCCTGGGCAAGCATAGCGGTGCCCGTTTGTACCAGAACACTGGCCCTGGTAAAATCGACCATTGTTTCCGCCATATCAGCATCTCTGATCCTTGATTCTGCTGCCTGAGTATTTTCATATGCCGTCATCAATCCTTTGGCTGTCATTTCCATTCTATTGTAATATGCTCCAAGATCGGCTCTCTGCTTTGCAAGCCTCTGCAGACTCGCATCCATCACTCCAATAGCTTTATTGGCACCATCCGGAGTTGACAGCGACACGGCGATTCTGCCGGAAACATCTCTGAATTTGAATGACTGAGCAGTCATTGTTCCGATATAAACCCGCTCACGCTGATTCATATTCGCTCCGAGATGGAACCACATACTCGCCTTTGAATTTACTCTTGAGAATTCGCCAGTCAGAACCTTAAACCTGTTAAACTCAGCCTGCGAAGCAATCCGGTCGACTTCATCTACCAGCGCCGAAACTTCGACCTGAATCAACTGTCTGTCTTCAGGAGAATATACGCCGTTGGAAGCTTGAACAGACAGAACACGAATTCTTTGAATAATCTGTGCGGATTGATTCAAATATCCTTCTGCTGTCTGCACAAAAGACATTCCGTCTTCAGTGTTTCTTTCAGCTTGCCTAAGGCCCTGAATCTGCGTCCTCATTTTCTCCGAAACAGCCAATCCAGAAGCATCGTCGCCGGCTTTATTGATTCGCTCACCGGATGACAACTTCTCCATGCTTTTGTTAACTTCCCAGTGCGTAAATTTTAACGCCCTGTTTGCATTTACTGCACTCATGTTGTGATTTATTATCATTTTACACTCCTTTGTTATTTACAGGCTTCCTTGCCAACCGGACCCTTAAGGGCAGGTAAGAATCCGATCGTCGGTCCAACATAAACGACTACCCTCCGGCAGCCGAAATACGTCAGCCCTTCCAGGCTTGTTTCTGGGCAAATACAAAACTGGAATCTAAATAACAAAAGAAAATCCGAGTTTAATATGGCAAATCATAACCTCAGCGTTTTCAAAGAACCATTTAAGATATGGAGATACTCCTCCATATACGTCTTTTCGTCCCCTTTGGTGAACGAATTAAGAGCTTTATTATGTATTTATGCGCCATTATAAACGATTATTTTAAAATATGCATCATATTTAATATGAATAGTCTGCTTTTTAATTTTTTTGAATTTTTTAATTTTTTTTGATTTCTTATTGTTTATCAATATATCAAATTTTGATAAATTTTAAATTTGTTATTTTATTGACATCAATGAAAATATCTATGTAGAATTAATAATTCTATATACGAAAAGGTAAAATATGCCGGGAATTATAACCCATAACAGAGTTTTTATAGAATCGATCAACTATCTTAAGAAAGAAAAACGAAGAAGCATCAATTCTAAATCTGTAGAGATTTTGTTTAAATCGGATTCCTGTTTAAGAGCCGGTCTTTTTGGAGCAATCGGTCCGGATGCTTTCGCCTGCTTACCATTTAAAAAAAATAATTTTATATGCGGAAGTGATATTTCATACGTGCTGCATTCGCCGCAAAATGAAAAATTGCTGAAATCAATGCTTATTACTCTCATGTCTTACACAGATCAAAATACCGAATGGACTGCGATTCAACGTGCATATTTATACGGCTTAATTTCTCATTTAATTGCGGATTCTATTTTTCATCCTTTTATATATTACTGGTCAGGATTTACATCATCAAAAGACAAAAAAGAACAATCATATTTCAGAGAACAGCATCTTGTATTCGAAAACAACATTGATATTTTTTTCAGCCAATATCAAAATGATGATACTTCCGGCAATAAGTTTAACTTTAACCTGAATGACATGCTCCCTACTGCAAATCACAAAAATTATTACTCTACAGAGCGAGCCATAAAGGTATTCCTGATAGATTCACTCGAAGAAGCATTCCCGGATATCTACCAAAGACTGGTATTTATAAAGGATCAAGAAGATAAAAAATGGCCTGCATTTTTTATTATGGATATTTTGCCTTTATTTATTAAATTATATTTTAAAATAAAAAAAAGCAGAAATCCTCAGCTTATAAGATTCATTAATTATATAAAAAAGAAAAATATTGCTTACTCGGATTATTTTATCGGCTATCCTCCTGCAGGTAAAATTAACACTCATGTTTTAAACCTTCATAAGGAGCGCTGGTTTCATCCGGCGGGCACAAGCGGTCTGCATTATGAATCGATAAAAGATCTGTTGTTTAATTCAAGCGCACGAATTGCTGAAATCTGGAAAAAAATTGAAGCTGCTATTAATAGCAACCGGAAGGATACTTCGGAAATTGAAAAGGACTTCAGAATAAATCCGATTACAGGAATATTTGAAAAAGATTATTACAGTATGAAAGTTCAAAACCCGGTACATCTGCGATTTTAATGATTTTTAATATTTTTCAAAATCATATTAAAATCTTCCTTAATCAGACGCTTAATTTCATTTATTGGAAGATACTTTAAATCAGACAGATCATCGACCAATCCCTGTCTTCCTGTTTTATTTGCTATAAATCTGACTATATTCATTGCGGCAATCCAGTGAGGATTGATCCGGCTATAATCGAGATAGCTATATAACACGGCAAGTCCAAGATAAGGATTATGATATATCGTACTCAGCAAGGCCATTTCCTCTCCGGTAACCTGATCAAAGTATTTATATTGATTATTCAGTATTTTATGAGTTATCTCATGAATAATGAACATTTGCAAAATCTCATTTTTTATATTTAAGCTTTTACTGAAGGCATGCAGAATACAATACTTAATATTATCGTTTACTTTTGCTCCCACAAAAAACATAGAATCAATATTTTTCCCATTGATTAAATTTTGGGCTATAAGATAATCATTATTAACTTCATCAGGATTTATATATATCATATCGAAATAAAATGTTGAATTGCTTGTGGAAAATTCATCATAATAAATATATGGCTGGATATTAGATAATTTTTCCTGAATCTCGAAAAGAGGATGAGAAATGTTAATTGGCTCTTTCCTTCCAAAAATACAATAGTCAAGATAGATTTTTTCAGAACCGTGGTTTTTAATTTTTGAGAACCTTAAAATTACGTTCTGCTTTGAGAGGTCTTCCTGAATGGCCTCAAGAGCTTTGTCATTAAATTTACCTGGATTCTGATATAAGTTAAATACCAATTCCGTTAATTTTCTTAACTCTGCATTTTTAGTTGTTTCCAGATAGTTTTTATACTCTTTAACATGAAAACCCTCTTTTTGAAGCATTTCCGGGCTAATACTGCCTTCCTGTATTAAATTGACAAAATGCGGATTCTCGTTAAACAATAAGACAATATAAGCATAAAGCTTGCCTTTAGTGCTTTTAATGGATATATTAGCCTTTTGAAAATCTCTATCCCAATATTCGGAGGCTGTTTCAGCATTTGCATTGCGTATAATTGTACTTATTGTGCCGGATGATATCACAGCAACCATTAAAAAAAGCAAAACGCATATGTAAAACGTACTGGTTTTTTTCATTTTAAGATATTCCATGCAATATTAATGATAATTTATTATACCGCATTGTAAAAAGCAATATAAATAAATAAGGCTTTTTCAAGAAAGACAATAAAAAACAAAGTTAAATAAAAAAATCTCAATTATTAAGATTACATTACCGAAATATAGGATAAGCGGAAATATACAAAAAAATTAAATTAGAAGCCGGATTATACGGATTTAATCCCGACAGCAAAACACGGATGTCTCCAAATAAATACATAATCGTATTAATTTCATTTGTTTTTGTGCTTAATTGCGCACCCCCTAAGAATATTCGTCAGAAAAACAATACCAGCCAATATAAGAGCGATACTCAAAATAAGCCATTTATGTACTGGCATTCAAATGAGCATAATATTGATTATGAAGGCATAAATTCCCTTGAATGTAATCGGGATAATTTCCACAATCAAAAAAAATATGAAAAAAGACTGAAAATAAGTTCAATTACAAACAATAACATCCGGAATAAGGATTCTGACAATAATTTTGATCGGAAAAACAACAATTATCAGGAAAAAATACAAAAATCTAATGATAATCGAAGGCAAATTAACAATTATAAAGTAAAAAAAGGTGATAATCTGACAAAAATATCAAAAACATTCAACGTATCAATAAATGAATTAGTTATAATCAATAAAATACAAAAAGAAGATAAAATTTTTGCAGGAATGATTTTAAAAATTCCTGATGGGACAAATAATAATAAACCACAAACAGCTTATTTACAAAATCAAGAAGTTAATAAACATCCAAATTTTACCTGGCCTATAAAGCATATCCATAACACAAAACGAGACGGTATTGACGGGGTTAAACCGATTGGAATAATCATAACAGGTGAAAGAGGTACTGGCGTGTTTTCATCGGCAGACGGCATAGTTACAAAAGTCGGGAACATGAGAGGGTTTGGAAGTTATGTTATTTTAAAGCATATTAACCAATATCTTACAATATATTCCAATTTAAGAGATATAAAAGTCAATGAAGGCGAAAAAATCGAACGTGGAAAGTGCATCGGAAGACTTGACGGCAATAGACTGCACTTTCAAATAGGGCGTTCAGGAAAACCGCAGGATCCGTTCATCTACCTATCCAATAAAAGTTGATGTATGATTAATATAAAACTATATAATTCCGCTGTTTACTAATTCTGCAAAATGTTTAAATGATCTGTCATATGTACTTTCAGCTTTACTGGGGAAACAGCACCCGGGCAATTCTTTTGATTTAAGATGATAGGATATACAGTCACAGCAATATCCCTTTCTCGAACATGGATCGTAGGTACAAGTACATTTATTTATGTTTTTCTCTTTCTTACATTCCATTGTGTTTCTCTAGAAAAAATAATTTTTTTGTATTAAAACTTTTAAATAAATTTATTCCTCATCATTTAGAGTTGGTCAAGTAAAAATATTGCTTTGTTTCATAAAAATTTATTAACAAATAATCTACATTCATATTAACAATAATGATAAATTTATTAACAATAATACACGGCAACGAAAAATTTATTTAATTTTTTTTGAAATATCGAATAATTTTAATTTTTAATATAATAATCGTTGACTTCTATTTCTTGTTATTATAAACAATCATTAAGTTTCGATTATCATTCCTTTGAATTTCTTACTTTATATAAAATATTTCATTTATTTAATTTTATAATCAATATTTATTATTATTTTATTATTAAATTAATACTAAATAATTTATGGAGCAAAAAGCAAATTAAATGGATAAAAGCGATTTTACCAATAACAATAAAATTAAGACATCCGGGAAACAAAATAACGGATTATTTTTAGTAATTAACCAATATCCGGCATTAACCGGCTTTAAACAAAAATTAAATTTAAACAGCATTGCTTTAAAAATTCAAAAATCTAACTTAATCCCGAACAATTTATACTATTTTCCATGGAGCAGCATAAATTTAAATTCAATAAAAACGATTAAGAATTCATTTGTAATGAAACTCGCTAAGTCTGTTCTTGATAATATTAAATCCAATAATATCATTAACGATAAACTATATAATGTCTGCCTTCCGTATTTAATGAGAAGTATCAATGACCATGAACTTCTTTTAATATATTTAAAACAATTTATTTTAATTAAAAATAATATACCAATATTTCATAATGCTGATAAACCTGTACAGATCCAGAATAGTTCATATTACATACAATTTTATATAAAACTGCTAAATACATTCTGGAATAAAACAGATTGGTCATTGCTGTTTCCATCTATGCCGGAAACAGCAAAAAAATTCAATGCGAATAAAAAATTATTAATCGATTTGCTGCTAGTAAAAAAAGATAAATTCAGAATAGATAGTTTTGCCAACGCATTTTTCAGAGCGTCAAACATAGGCAGGGTAAAAGATTTACTGCTTACCTCATTTCTTGATTTCAGTATCCTTACATGGCTTTGTCATTTCGGTATTATTAATTATATCAGCGGAAGTGACAGAGATCCGGTTTTCATCGAAGTCACGAGGCATGGAAAACGTATGTTGGAATATTTAGCGCTTGAATAATCTGAAAAGACGCAGCACAATAACGTCTCTTCAGATTATTTTTATAAAAAAAGCATTAAAGTTCCTACGCTAAAATATCAGTCCACAATTCGCTAAATTAAATGAACGAGTGAAAGCACTTATAACCTACACCTTAAAAATCAATTAAAGTAAACACATTCCGGCCTTTTAGTTTAGCGCGCCCGTTTAAAAACTTAAGCTCAATTAAAAACGCAACCAGAACCGGTTCCCCGCCGCACTTATCTACTAAGTTACAGGCCGCCTGTGCAGTCCCGCCGGTTGCCAACAGATCATCGATTATTACAACTTTATCACCGGGATTGATGGCATCCTTGTGTATTTCAATGGAATCAGTCCCATACTCAAGTTCATAGGTTTCGGAAATTGTCTCAGCGGGCAGCTTACCCGGTTTCCTGACAGGTATAAAACCGGCATTTAATTTATTTGCTATCGGGGCCCCAAAAATGAATCCCCGTGACTCAATTCCAAGAACTTTATCAACCGAATGTTTTTCACATTCTTTTAGCAGAAGTTTTATTGAACTTTCAAAAGCAGAAGGTTCCTTTAAAAGTGTCGTAATATCCTTAAATATTATTCCTTTTTTGGGAAAATCCTGGACATCACGAATAATTTTTTTTAGTTCATCTATATTCATAGCTTATACCTTTATTTCAGCTTGTCGGCCTTATCGGTTTTTTCCCATGTAAAGCCGTCTCCGGTTCGGCCGAAATGTCCATATGATGCTGTCGGCAGAAAAATTGGCCTTAGAAGATTCAAACTGCTGATTATTTCTGCAGGCTTTAGTCCGAAGACTTCCCGTACTCTGTCAGAAATTTTCTTTTCGTCAATTTTACTTGTACCGAATGTATCGATCATTACTGACACAGGAGCCGCAACACCGATCGCATAAGCTAACTGCACTTCGCATTTGTCTGCCAATCCCCCGGCTACTATATTCTTGGCAACATAGCGTCCCATGTATGCGGCCGACCTGTCTACTTTAGACGGATCTTTGCCGGAAAATGCTCCGCCGCCGTGCCTTCCCCAGCCGCCGTATGTATCGACAATTATTTTCCTTCCAGTAAGCCCTGTATCACCATGAGGGCCGCCGATCTCAAATCTTCCGGTAGGATTAACATAAATCTTTGTGCTCTTATCTATAAGCTTTTCCGGAATCACTTTTTTTATGACTTCTTCTATTACTCCTTCTGTAATCTGTTTATGAGTAGCTTCAGGAGAATGCTGTGTTGAGATAACAACTGTATCAACACGATACGGCTTATCGTCCTTATATTGTATCGTCACCTGAGATTTTGAATCGGGTCTTAAAAACGTCAGTTTTTTTTCTTTACGTACTTTTGCAAGATATTCAACAAGCCTGTGAGCATATAAAATAGGCATTGGCATTAAAACATCGGTTTCATTTATGGCGTACCCGAACATCATTCCCTGGTCACCGGCACCCTGTTCCGCAAATAGGCCCTGTCCCTCGGTTACACCCTGAGAAATATCCGGGGACTGTGGATGCATATGCAATTCAACTTTACAGCTATTTGCATCAAAACCAACCGCCGGGTCATTATACCCGATATCGGAAACAACTTTTCTTGCAACTTTTTCTGCATCGACTGTTCCGGTCGATGTTATTTCTCCGGACATGACTATTAAATTCGTGGTCACTAAAGTCTCGCATGCAACCCGTGATTTCGGATCTTTTGCGATATACGCATCAACAATAGCATCCGAAATTTGATCTGCGACCTTATCCGGATGTCCTTCTGATACAGACTCAGATGTAAAAAGAAAATCTTTCATGATCTGTTACTCTCCATAAATAAAATTGTTATATAAATTAATTTTGCGACATTTCCCAAGAAATACAAGGAAAATCTATCTCAAAAATGGTTTGCCTAACAGGCGATGTTAAAATTCAATAGAAATATTAAGACTTCGAAAATTTATAATATTTTAATATTTACTGTGCTCAGCTTTATCAATCAACTCCAGTCGCTTCTGATGCCGTCCGCCATCAAATTTCGTTTTAAGCCATACATCCACTATGTCAAGTGCAAGGCCTGTGCCGATAACCCTTGCGCCGAGCACGAGTATGTTTGCATTGTTATGCATCCGCGACATTCTGGCCATGTATTCGTTAAGGCATAAGGCAGCTCTGACTTTTGAATTCCTGTTTGCAGTGATGCTCATACCAATTCCGGTGCCGCATATAAGGATACCCTGTCCTTCGCCGTTGGCTACCTTACCGGCAACCTTTTGACCATACACAGGATAATCGCATGATTTATCAGAATCACAGCCCACATTATCAATATAAAACCAGCCTTCCAGATGCCTGACTATTACCTCTTTTAATTCAAAACCGCCGTGATCTGACCCTATAATTATCTTCTCTTTTTTAGACATTTATACTTCCTTTTAATATCTCTTCAACACCTTTTTCACTGGCCTGAAATATTCCCTTTTCTGTAATTATTCCTTTTATATATTCAGCCGGCGTAACGTCGAATCCTATGTTTAACGCAGTGCATCCTTCGGGAGCAATTCTCACTCTTGAATAATTTCCGCTGTCATTTATTCCGTACATATATAACGTTTCGTCCTGATTCCTTTCTTCAATAGGAATCGACTTCCCTGATTCACAGTTCGGATCGATTGTTGTTATCGGTGCAGCAACATAAAACGGGATGCCGTTTTCCTTCGCTGCAACAGCGGACGAGTATGTACCTATCTTATTTGCTACATCTCCGTTTCGTGCGATCCTGTCTGCGCCTACAATAACAAGATCGATTTTACCTTTCCACATAAGAGCGCCTGTTACATTGTCTGCTATTATTGTATGAGGGATTTTCTCCTGGAGAAGTTCCCATGCTGTCAAATTCGCCCCCTGGCATCGCGGCCTTGTTTCATCAACATAAACAAAGACATTCTTTTTCTCTTCTTTCACTGCATAATAAACGGGAGAAAGGGCGCTTCCCCAGTCTACAAAAGCAAGCCAGCCCGCATTGCAATGCGTGGAGACTTTCGCGCCGTCTTTAATAAGGCCGGCACCATACATCCCGATCTTTCTGCATGATTCAGCATCGAGGTCTGCATAATACTGAGCTTCTTTGACTGTTTCTTCTCTTGCTTTCCCAGTGTCCCGTATGCCTGCGGTCTTTTTTAAAATGCCGTCGATCACTGTAAATAAATTCTGTGCAGTAGGACGCGTGCGTTTCAGTTCATCAGCAGCAGAATTTACCTTTGCAAAAAAATCCGCGTCATTTGCCTGCAAAGCTGCCTGTGCTATTCCATATCCGCCGGCAGCGCCGATTGCGCCTGCGCCGCGAATATTCATGTCATTGATGGCTTTCTTAAGTTCCTCCAGATTTTTTATATCTATGACGTTAAACCTGTGAGGAAGAAGAGCCTGGTCTATCATTTTTATTACAGAGCCTTCCATCCAGACTGTTCTGTAATCTTTCCCATTTACTTTCATAAGGCAGTCATATTAAACAAATAATGAACTGACGGATTCGCCTTTGTAAATTCTTTTTATGGCTTCGCCGAATAGATTTGCGACAGATAATATATGCATATTTTTAAGCTTCTTTGATTCATCAATCGGTATTGTATCAGTAAAAATTATCTCTTCGAATGGCGCTTCATTTAATCTTTCGTATGCTTTGCCTGAAAAGACTCCGTGGGCTGCGTAGCATAATACTTTATCAGCTCCGTTCTCTTTAAGTGCTCTTGCTGCTCCGGAAATAGAACCTGCCGTATCTATAATATCATCAATTAAAATACAATTTTTCCCTTTTACATCACCGAGTATGTTCATTACCTCGGATACATTCGCCATTTCCCTGCGCTTATCAATAATTGCAAGACCTGCGTTGACTTTTTTCGCATAAAATCTTGCCCTGTCAACTCCGCCGGCATCTGGAGAAACAACAACAAGGTCTTTAATTTTCATACTGACAATATGATCCACACAAACAAGAGATCCGAACAGATTATCTACAGGTATGTCAAAAAAACCCTGAATCTGATCAGCATGAAGATCCATTGTAAGAACTCTTTTGATTCCTGATTTTTGTAATATATTCGCTACTACTTTGGAGGAAATCGGCACACGCGGTTCCACCTTTCTATCCTGACGAGCATAACCGAAATACGGCATTACAGCTGTGATGCTGTTTGCAGAAGCTCTCCGCGCTGCATCAATAATCAGCAGAAGCTCCATCAGATTATCGTTTACCGGGCAACATGTTGACTGTACTACAAATATTTCAGCGCCCCGGACATTTTCCTTGATCTTGACTGATATCTCACCATCGCTGAACTTTTTAAGTTCAATATCCGAAAGGCCCATACCCAGATGATCGGCAATTCCTTTAGCCAGTTTCGGGTTGGAACTGCCGGAAAAAACTTTTACGCTTTGATTCATAAACAAGTATCCTTTAGAACAAATATTTAATATTTAATTTATTAATTTCAAAAACTCTTCGCGGGTTCTTATATCAGCACGGAAGAGTCCCCTTACATCAGATGTAATTGTAACGGCATTCTGTTTCTGAACGCCTCTCATTTCCATGCACAAATGTCTTGCCTCCATTACAACACCGACGCCTTTAGGTTTCAAATTTGTCATGATTGTTTCAACAATCTGCGTTGTGAGCCTTTCCTGTACCTGCAGGCCCCTGCTTAAAATATCAACAACCTTGGCAAGTTTGCTAATACCTACTATCTTATTGCCGTCTGGAATATAGGCTATGTGGCACTTTCCGAAAAACGGCAGCATATGATGTTCGCACATTGAATAAAAGGGAATATCTTTCAACAATACCATGCCGTCATGATCCAGTTCATGCGTCTCTTTAATTACGCGCGCTGCTTCTTCCTCTGTTCCCGACAGTAAATCCGCATACATTTCCGCTATTCTATTGGGTGTTTCCTTTATACCCGGACGATTGGGGTCCTCGCCTATAGCGACCAATAAATCATGAACCGCTTTCTTAATCTTATCTTTATCCATTGATTGTACTTTTTTACCCATCTGAGAAACTAAATTTTAAAAAGCCTGTTTAATAGTTTCTTCAGGAATTTATCCCCGCCCGATGGGTGGGGATGATTGCAAATAAGCAACAGGATGCCGCATGTCTCTTTTCCATTCTTATTCAGAATAAATTGCTTGCGACCGTTCTGTTTCCCATACTGAAACAGCCGAAATTTTTATATTTGAAGGAAACAGTATAATAAGTTCCTTATAAATATATTTTGCGATTAGTTCCGCACTAGGATTCGTTTTTTTAAACTCTTCTATTTCATTTAGTATACAATGATCCATTTTTTTAAGTACGCCTGATAAATATCCTCTGACAGTTTTAAAATCTATCAGCATTCCCAGATTGTCAAGCCTTTCACCCTCAACTTCCACTTCCACTTTCCAGTTATGGCCGTGCAGAGCTTCACATTTTCCCTGATACCCGTTTAAAAAATGCGCAGAAGAAAAATAATCATAAACTCTTAAACGATACATATTTAAATTAATTCTCCTTAATGAGATACACAGAATCTTCCACGTTATCGGTCTCTTTAAGCCTCAGCTGTACTTCATCTTTTAAGTCGGTTTCCATAGAATAACCGCAGTAATCAGGCTGTATGGGTAGCTCTCTGTTTCCTCTGTCCACAAACGCGAAAAGCTTAATCGCTTTTGGACGTCCGAAGCCGGTAAGGGTCTCAAGTGCAGCTTTAACGGTTCTGCCTGTAAAAAGAACATCATCAGCCAGTATAATTATTATTCCGTTTATGTCAAACTCTATACGCGTCTCTTTAATTGCAGGCAGATATCCCCTGGTAGCAAGGTCATCGCGAAAAAAAGTAATATCGAGTATGCCGTTTTTTATTTCTTTACCGGAAAGTGTTTCCAGTTTTCTTCTTAATCTTTCTGCAAGCTCTACCCCTCTTGTCTGTATCCCTACAATTGCAAATTCACCTTTGTTCTTTAAGTTATCAAATATATTTTTTGCGGTTTTTTCTATTATCTGATTTATGGAATCACTGTCTAATATCAACTTTTTACTCATGATTTTAAAAAACCTCCGCGTGGTATTCCTGAATTGATTTTACGGAAATTTTCCCCATAGTCTTAACTTCAAGGAGTCCGCGCACAGCTGCTTTTGCAGCTGCAATAGTTGTCATAATCGGAATATGATACCTCACAGCTGCCTGCCTGATGGTATACGCGTCATATCTGGTTATCTTGCCTGTAGGCGTGTTTATGATCAAGTCTACACCCTTATTCTTTACCATGTCAATAATATTAGGCCTTCCTTCACTGACTTTAAACACACGCCCGCATAAAATTCCGTTTTTAATAAGGAAGTCAGCAGTACCCTCAGTAGCGATCAGATGAAATCCGTGTTGATGCAAAAGCTTCATTTCATCCAGAAGCTCATGTTTGGATTTATTATTTATGCTTAAAAATATTGTACCTTTCTTTGGAAGCTCGTCGCCTGCCGCCATTTCGGCTTTATAATAGGATTCTCCAAAGTTCATGGATATTCCCATGACCTCTCCCGTGGACTTCATCTCCGGCGAAAGGATCGTGTCCACTCCCGGAAATTTGCTGAACGGGAGCACGGCTTCTTTTACAGTGACGTAAGAGAACCTTTTCATTTTAAGCAGATTAAGATCTTTAAGCTTTTGTCCGAGCATTATCTTTACAGCTGTCTTTGCAAGCGGAACGCCTGTAGTCTTTGATACGAACGGAACGGTCCTTGACGCACGCGGATTTACCTCTATCACGTATAATTCGTTTTGCTTTACAGCAAATTGAATATTCAGAAGGCCGATAACGTTTAATTCTAAAGCAAGCGTTTTTGTAGCGTCTATTATTTCGTTGTAAATTTTTCCTTTCAGATTTGCAGGAGGGATGATGCAGGCCGAATCTCCGGAGTGTATGCCTGCCTGCTCAATATGCTCCATAACAGCACCGATAAAAACGTCAGTCCCGTCGCAGATCGCATCTACATCAACTTCGGTTGCGTCGTCAAGGAATTTGTCGATCAATATAGGATGTTCGGGAGATAAATGCACAGCGTTCTTTATGTATTCAATCAGGCTGCCTTCGTCGTACACTATCACCATGGCGCGGCCGCCGAGAACATAAGACGGCCTTACAAGTACTGGATACCCGATCTTATCCGCTATCCCGACCGCCTCTTCTTTATTGAATGCCATGCCGTTCTCAGGCTGCAGCAGCTTCGAACTTGCGACTACGTCCGAAAATCTCTCTCTGTCCTCAGCCCTGTCAATAGAGTCAGGCGACGTGCCTATTATCTTTACACCGTTTGCTTCAAGTTCTTTCGCAAGACGCAAAGGCGTCTGCCCGCCGAATTGTATTATGACTCCGTCCGGCTTCTCTCTATCGTAAATATGCAGAATATCTTCCAGAGTAAGCGGTTCAAAATACAGCCTGTCCGAAGTATCATAATCAGTGGATACTGTTTCCGGATTGGAATTTACCATAATGGAGTCTATGCCCGCTTCTCTTAAAGCAAACGAAGCATGACAGCAGCAGTAATCGAACTCAATTCCCTGCCCTATCCTGTTCGGCCCGCCGCCCAGGATCATGATCTTCTTTCGCGCTGATTCCCTTGATTCATCCTCACTATCATAAGAAGAATAATAATACGGCGTATATGCCTCAAATTCGCCTCCACATGTATCCACGAGTCGATATCCGGGTTTTATATTATTTTTTATTCTATAATCTCTTATCTCTTTTTCTCTTGTCTTCCTGCTTCTGTAAAATTCTTTTTGTGCTTCAACTCCTCTTTTAAAAAGGCTGCGCAGTTCTTGATAGTGGGTGATACACCCAATTTGCCTATCGGAATAACCCAGCATCTTCATCTTTAAAACTTCCGCTTTATCAAGGCCGTTATTTTCATATGTATTTAAAAAATTATTTTCAGAATCAGCAAGTTCTTTTATCTGGCTTAAAAACCAGGGATCAATGGATGTTAATTGATTTATGGTTTCTCTGCTCCACTCGCGCTTTAGCGCTTCTTTAATGTAGAATATCCTGTCAACTCCCGGCTTTGTTAAAACGCCTTTAAGATAATTCTCCTGGGAGTTTTCCGGAAGAGAATCGATTGCTTCTTCAATAGTAAAATCTCCGTCGGAACCCAGACCGTATCTGTCTGTCTCGAGCGAACGCATGGCTTTTTGCAGAGACTCTTTGAATGTGCGCCCGATCGACATTGCTTCTCCGACCGATTTCATCTGGGCGCCTAATGTGGTATCCGCGCCCTCGAATTTTTCGAACGCCCATCTCGGGACCTTCACTACAACATAGTCTATCGTGGGCTCGAAGCATGCAGGCGTCTCTCTTGTAATGTCGTTCGAGATTTCGTCGAGTGTGAGCCCGACTGCAAGCTTTGCCGCGATCTTGGCGATCGGGAACCCGGTCGCCTTTGAAGCAAGTGCTGAAGAGCGTGACACGCGCGGGTTCATTTCAATGACCATGATCCTGCCGTCTTTCGGGTTCACAGCGAACTGAATGTTGGAGCCTCCCGTATCCACGCCGATCTCCCTGATAATCGCGATCGACATATCCCTTAAGTTCTGGTATTCCCTGTCAGTCAGCGTCTGCTGAGGTGCAACTGTTATTGAGTCGCCCGTATGAATTCCCATTGGATCAAAATTTTCAATTGAGCAGATTATTACTACATTGTCCTTTGTGTCCCTCATTACCTCAAGCTCAAATTCCTTCCATCCGAGAACCGATTCCTCGAGTAATACCTGGTTAATAGGCGATTCATCCAAGCCTTTTTTTACAAGTTCAACAAAGTCTTCCCTGTTATACACAATGTTCGCGCCTGTTCCTCCGAGAGTAAAGGCAGGCCTAATGATTATTGGCAGCTTTATCCTTCCCAGAACCGCGAGAGCATCTTCCACAGATGAAGCCATGCCCGAATCCGGCACATTAAGCCCGATCCTGATCATAGCCTGTTTAAACAGCGCCCTGTCCTCCGCTTTTTTAATTGATGCT
Organism: Spirochaetota bacterium; assembly: GCA_016934735.1. Lineage (GTDB taxonomy): Bacteria > Spirochaetota > UBA4802 > UBA4802 > JAFGDQ01 > JAFGSG01. The sequence continues at coordinate 16,770 of JAFGSG010000006.1, forward strand.
ATATTCGCACCTATGAACTCAACATTATATTTTTCCAGAATACCCAGACTATTTAACTCCATCGCTGCGTTCAGTGCAGTCTGGCCTCCAACAGTCGGCAGTATGGCATCCGGCTTTTCTTTTTGTATGATTTTTTCTATTATCTCGGCATTGATAGGTTCTATATATGTTCTGTCTGCAAGATCCGGATCTGTCATTATTGTGGCAGGATTTGAATTGATAAGTATGACTTTATATCCTTCTTCCTTCAGGGCTTTGCATGCCTGCGAGCCTGAATAATCGAACTCGCATGCCTGCCCTATAACAATTGGGCCGGATCCTATAATTAATATTGTATTTATATCGCTTCTTTTAGGCATTGGATTTTTACAACGGATTTTCCCGATAAATGTGACAGAATATAGAGCGAGAATTATTAAATGACAATATTAAATCAAGTAAAAAAATATCTTAATTATTACGTCAGGTCGTAATAAAGTCAATCCGGGCGGTTAAGTGACGGGATATCTCTCGATTTTAAAAAATTTTTTCTTTAAATCCAAACTGACATTTAAAATTTAATTTTGAAAAAAATAAACATTCTATAATAATTTACTGCCACAACCTTCCGAACGAAAGGTTTTCTTTCAGACTATAAAAGTCGCTTCCTTTTGGCACACTGCGAAGTTTTGTTTTTAATGTTTCAGGATCAATCAGATCCTTAAAAGGAACTGCGACCAGATCAAAATTGTCATTTACCGAAACCATTGTTCCGAAATTTTTTTCAGCAAAAAATTTATATGCTCCGTAGCCTAACATGCTTCCAAGTACAACATCAAAACTAATGGGAGAACCTGCGCGTGTTTCATACCCTATCTGTTTTGCTGTTATTTTAATTTCAGAACCTGTTCTTTCTCTGTATTTATCTTTTACTTTATTAACCAGGAATCTGGCTATATTTGCTTTGCCGAACATTACGTTTCCATGCCTGTCAACTTCTTTAGGGATCAATCCATCCGGCAGCTTGTCTGCAAGACCCTCGGAGACTGCTATTACGCCGTAAGGCTTTTCTTTTTTTTTGCGCGCAAGGCATACATCCGCGATCATCTCGCTTATTTTCTCCGTATCAATTACATCGCCATCGATGTCTTCGCTGGATAGCATCATAATTGCTTCCGAAGCAATGCCGGCAGCATAGGTTATCCAGCCTGCTTTTCTGCCCATAAGTTCGACAATATAAAAGCTTTCGGTAGCCTGCGCGTCCGCCTTCAGGTTCAGCATTATTTTCTGGGCAGTATCCACTGCTGTCCAGTAACCGAATGTCCATGGGATGCCGTAATAATCATTATCAATTGTTTTCGGGATATGTATTACCGGAAACTGCATACTCCATAAAAAATTTGCTGTTTTTAAAGTATCGTCTCCGCCTATTGAGATCAATGTGCCTATCCGCAAATGTTCAAATGCATGAATTATATTCTGGAGCTTTTTACTCTTTTCTTTATCTTTCAAATCTTCGATCTTCTGTATATTTTTGCCGGGATTTGCCCGGGAAGTTTTAAGATAAATTCCCCGCTCGTTCCTTACCTGGCTGATATCATAAGTTATTTCTGTATAATGCATATCCTTTCTTAATTCCATCTCCGGTGAATTAATGTTGAAATTCTGAATAAATTCATAACCTTTAAAAATACCGATAACCGGAATGTGATTGTCTAAAAAGTTTAAAGCAGTTGATGAAATTACCGTATTTGCGCTCGGAGCAGGCCCCCCGGAGAAAAGAATACCGACTTTTTTATTTTTTTGTTCCATAGTCTAAATCCTTATTTCGAATAAAGGTATTTACCGGTAAAGAATTATGATAAACTATACAAATAAATATTTCAACAATATATTTACCGTATTCATATAAAATTATTCTGAATAATTATTGATATCCTTAGCATTTATTTAATTAGAAAAAAAATGTCCAGTGTCAATACAGATCAGTGAACATAAAATCCGGTTTCTATTTTTTTTTCAAAAATTTATTTAATAATGACGGATTTATGTGTATGATAGTATAGAGGATTACAAATAATATCTGATGCTTATAAGCATAGCTGATAAATCCTCAGGCAATTATTATTATGAGGATTTGCTGCTTACAAACAGGATTATATTTTAAAAGGAGGGAGTTATGAATATCGAACTTACAAAAGAAGATATCGAATTTCTCGTCCTGCTGCTTGAAAGGGAACATAAGACTGCACTGGTGGAACAGCGTCATACAGCACATTATGACTACAAGCAGATCGTAAAAGCCAGGATAGCGGAGATAGAGAACCTGCTCTCCACACTGGCAAAAGCTTCCTAGGATAGCGAATACAATTTCCAGATTGAACCTTGCTTGCTGTTAATAATTAATTGATTCAACCAATTGCTATAACAAAGGGCTATTGCCTGCGATATGTCTTGTTTAAAGAAGTTTAACTATATTCTTCAATCAGCCTGTGAATTTTTTTCCTGCCGTCAGTTGTCTTTGACGACGAAAAATATATTGAATTAGCGTCAATGTCAAATTCACGGGCGATTTTTTCCGCGCTCACCTTTTTCCCGGTTCTTGTAAGCTTATCGCATTTCGTTGCTATAATAGCGACCGGCTTTTCATTTTCTGTGAGCAGTGTGACAATGTCGCGTTCCAGATCACCGGGAGTTCGTCTTATATCAACAAGAAGGAATGTGAGTCTTAAATTACTTCTGTTATTGATATAATCTTTAATAAGAGGCAGAAATTTACCCTTAACGTTTTTAGGAAGCTCGGCATAACCAAAACCCGGCATATCAGCAAGGCAAATACTTTCGTTTATCAAAAAAAAATTAACCAGCTTAGTGACGCCTGGTCTGGAGCCGACCTTAACAAGATTCCGCCGGCCGGTTATCATATTAATTAGAGATGACTTGCCTACGTTTGACCTTCCAAAAAAAGCAAATTCAGGAAATGAAAAGCGTGGGAAGTCAGCTACTTTCGCAGCGCTCTTTACAAATTTTACATTATTAATTTTCATTGGATATTTTTATACACTGAGATTGATCTATATTACTATTTCAATCTCTTCTCTATTAAAACCGCGTTGTCATCTGCATAATAATTTTTTCTCACTCCGTTTTCAACAAAGCCGAGTTTTTTATAAAAGTTCTTTGCTGCTGTGTTCTTCTCTCTAACTTCGAGGTATAAAATGGATGCCTTCTTAAATTCGTTTGAAACATATTCAATTAAAGCAGTCGCTATTCCGCGCCTTCTGTAAGCGGATGCAGTTGCAATCTTAAGAAGATGTAATTCGTCCAGAACCGGCCATATGAGCACATATCCTGCGATCCTTCCCTCTATTTCCGCAACAAAAAAACGCGAATCCGGGGAAGCGATCTCGGAAACTAACCCCTCAACGCTCCAGGGAGACCTGAAAGCCTCTGATTCTATTCTGTATATCTTTTCAAAATCGGCAGAACCGGCCGCCCGTATTTTATATTCTAAGTTCACAAATTCATCCGCAGAGATTATTTATTTTCTTCAGGAAGCAATCTTACAGCTCCTTTGTCGGCTGATGCTGCCAGCATCGAGTATACGCGCAATGCTTTTGATATCTTCCTGTTCCGCCCTGCAGGAGTGAACGCTTTTGCGCCTTTTGCGACTTCTTTTTTACGACGCGAAGCCAATTCTGCGGCAGAAAGCTTTACATTGATCTTTCTTGCCGGTATATCTATTTCAATGATATCACCGTCTTTTACAAGCGCTATCTCCCCGCCGTTCGCCGCTTCGGGAGAGACATGCCCTACAGAAAGGCCTGCAGTGCCGCCGGAAAAGCGCCCGTCTGTAATAAGCGCGCAGTCCTTTCCAAGCCCCATTGAATTTATATATGAAGTAGGATACAGCATTTCCTGCATACCGGGCCCTCCTTTCGGTCCCTCGTATCTGATGACTACAACGTCACCTGCTTTAATCTTACCGCCGACAATTGCCTCGCTTGCAGCTTCCTGCGAATAAAATACTTTCGCTTTACCGCTGAACTTATATATACTGGGATCAACACCGGCAGTCTTTACAACAGATCCGTTCCGGGCAATGTTGCCGTAAAGTACAGCAAGCCCGCCGTCTTTATTGTAGCAGTGTGCGGCATCCCTTATGCATCCGCTTGCCCTGTCTGTATCAATATCCTTATACATCGAGCCCTGTGATGCGAGCTTTAGATTGCGTTTCCCGCCAGGCGCGCTTCTATACATATTTACCGCTTCTTTTGAAACAGTGCTTCTCATAATGTCGTGCGCGTCAATAATGCCTCCAAGGTCACCGTCCACGCGCCTTGCGCTCCGGTCAATGAGACCTGCCCTGTCAAGCTCTCCCATGATCGAGAGTATTCCTCCCGCACGGTTGACATCTTCAACGTGAAACTGGGAGCTTGGAGCAACCTTGCACAGGTTCGGTACTTTTCGGGAAAGTGAGTCAATATCCTTCATTGTGAAATTAACACCCGCCTCCTGAGCAACTGCCAGGAGATGAAGCACTGTGTTGGTAGACCCCCCCATCGCAATATCCAGCGACATGGCGTTCATAAAAGCTTTCTTTGCAGCGATTGACTTAGGCAATATTGAATCGTCCCCTTTTTTGTAATACATATCAGTCATTTCGAGTATCCGGCTGGCAGCTTTTTCAAAGAGTTTCAATCTGTTTTTATGTGTTGCTACAACAGTACCATTGCCGGGAAGTCCCATACCGAGAGCCTCGGTAAGACAGTTCATTGAATTAGCAGTGAACATGCCTGAGCATGACCCGCATGTCGGGCACGCGATTCTTTCAATTTCCTCCACTTCCTTATCAGATACTTTCGGGTCAGCTGCTTTTACCATCGCATCGATCAAATCATACTTTTTCCCTTTTAAAACTCCGGCTTCCATGGGCCCGCCTGAAACAAAAATAGTGGGTATGTTAAGTCTCATGGATGCCATTAGCATACCGGGTATTATTTTATCGCAGTTCGGGATGCAAATCATTGCATCTACTCTGTGCGCATTACACATATATTCAACACTGTCCGCAATAAGCTCGCGCGATGGCAGAGAATACAGCATGCCTTCATGTCCCATTGCTATGCCGTCATCTATCGCGATCGTGTTGAACTCTGCTGCGAAGCATCCCACCTTCTCAATTATAGATTTAATGTATTGTCCTATCTCGTGCAGATGAACATGGCCTGGTACAAACTGTGTGAACGAATTCACGATAGCTATGATCGGTTTCCCGAACTGTTGTTCCTTCATCCCGTTAGCGCGCCACAAACTTCTCGCTCCTGCCATTAAGCGTCCCTGCGTGCTTATACTGCTTCTCAGTGGTATTGACATATTGTAGTTCCTCTCTTCTTTTTATCAATATAAAACTGTTGTTCTTATAACGAAGCTTCTAGTAAACAGCCTAAATTGTTATTGCAAAATTACAATTAATTCTGATATGATAAAAAATCAAGATAAAAAATATCCAGGAAAATATGATGAAACTAAAATTTATAATTTTATTATTATTCAACATCAGCATATCCTCACTATTATTTCCCCAGCAGGAAGATAAAATAATTTTAAATGATATCGCTGAGGATATTGCTAAATATAAAAATAAAACAATTACCCTGAAATTGAGGCTGAAAAATTTAGATACGATTTTTGATAAAATTATATTTTATGATAAGAAAAATATTGATATTGTTTTTGATATTGCAGAATTGAAAAAAGGAAAGTCATTCCAAAGACAGGCATTAAATATCCATAGGGGTATGGAATACCATGTTGTTTTTACGATAAAGGAATTAACGCAGAAAAAAATTATAATCGGAGAATTAAAAAGCTTTACACCTGTAATATTATCTAAAATATCAAATTGATTGAATGGGCAGGGTAATAAAAAATAAAAAAGGCAGAATAGCTGGGCTGCTATTCTGCCTTTTCGAAAAACTAAATCGCAGCGCCAAGATTGCAATACAGTAATAA
>JAFGSG010000048.1 GCA_016934735.1 Spirochaetota bacterium
AATGAATAATACTAATTATCTTATATAGGAGTAAGATATGTCACGAAGGAGACGAGCAATAAGAAGGACGGTTTTACCTGATCCTAAGTACGGAAGTGAATTGATTGCCAAGTTTGTCAGCTGCATGATGTATGACGGCAAGAAAGGCGTATCCGAGACTACCTTTTACAAAGCAATGGATATTATGCAGGAAAAAACAAATAAAGATGCTCTGGAAGTGTTTAATCAGGCTCTCGAAAACGTTAAACCTGTTGTTGAGGTAAGATCAAGGCGCGTAGGCGGAGCAACATATCAGATTCCTGTTGATATAAGGCCTGAAAGACGGCAGGCGCTTGGAATCAGATGGATTATTACAAATTCCAGGACAAGACCTGAAAAAACAATGTTTCAGCGTTTAGCCGGCGAATTAATGGACGCGTATAATAACACAGGCACTTCAATAAAGAAAAAAGAAGATACTCATAAAATGGCAGATGCTAATAAAGCTTTTGCGCATTTTAAATGGTAATATTTTTATCATTTCGATAATCTTAAGCTTCCCTTTTTTAAGGATGTAATTCAATAATACCAGGGTTGAAAGCCCTGGTATTTAATATTTTATATATAAATAAAAACCTTTTATGCCAAGAGAATTACCTTTATCCAGAACAAGAAATATTGGAATAATGGCACATATAGATGCCGGCAAGACCACTTTAACTGAAAGAATTTTATATTATACAGGGAAAACATATAAAATCGGAGAGGTCCATGAAGGCACTGCGGAAATGGACTGGATGGAACAGGAAAAGGAGCGGGGCATTACAATTACTGCTGCAGCTACCACGTGTTTCTGGAAAAATACGAGAATTAATATAATTGATACGCCAGGACATGTGGATTTTACAGTTGAAGTAGAAAGAAGTCTCAGGGTTCTGGATTCAGCAATAGCCGTATTCGATTCTGTCGCAGGAGTTGAACCTCAGTCGGAAACAGTATGGAGACAGGCAGACCATTATAACATACCAAGAATTTGTTTTGTAAATAAAATGGACAGGGTCGGCGCTGATTATGAAAGAACGATTCAGATGATAAAAGAGCGCTTATTTGCAGTGCCTCTTCCTCTCCAGATACCCATAGGTTCTGAAGATAAATTTACGGGTGTCGTGGACATTGTGAACATGAAGGGGATAACATGGAGGGACGCGCTCGGAGAGGAAGCTGAGGAAATTGTTATACCCAGTGAACTGAAAGACAAAGCTGAGGAATACAGAAAAAATTTGGTTGAGATATTGGCGGAACACAATGATAATATAATGGAAAAATACATTGAAGGAATTTCCGTTGATGCTGATGAATTAAAGGAAGCAATAAGGAAAAGTACTATCAGTGCCAGAGTCTTTCCTGTTTTCTGCGGAAGCGCTTTTAAAAATAAAGGCGTTCAGCCGGTACTGGACGCAATTATCGATTATCTTCCTTCTCCGAAAGATCTTAAGCCTGTTGAAGGCCATAATCCGAATGATTATGATGAAATGTTTAGCCGGGAAGCCGGTGATAAAGAACCCTTCTCTTGTCTGGTATTCAAAATAATGTCCGATCCCTACGTCGGGGCTCTCGCATTTATAAGAGTGTATTCAGGGCAGGCAAAAAAAGGCGAAACGATTCTTAATGTAAGTAAAAATAAAAAGGAACGCATTGGAAGAATACTGCGTATGCACGCAAATGACAGGGAGGATGTTAACGAAGTACATACAGGTGATATTGTCGCGGTTGCAGGCATCAGATCCGCGCGTACAGGTGACACATTCACTGCGCCCGATGCTCCTATCCTTCTTGAGAAGATGGAATTTCCTGAACCGGTGATATCAAAGAGTTTTGAACCGAAGACAAAGGCTGACCAGGAGAAGTTTAATGCTGCATTAAAGCGCCTGGAAGAAGAAGACCCAACATTTCATGTTCATGTTGATGCAGAAACGGGGCAGACGCTTATCTCCGGAATGGGCGAACTCCATCTTGAGATAATTGTCGACAGATTAGTGAGGGAGTTTAATATTCAGGCAAATGTGGGCAAACCACAGGTTACATACAAAGAAACCATAACAAAGAAAATAGTATCTGAATATAAATATTTAAAACAGATTGCTGGCCAGGATCAATTTGGACATGTAATTCTTGAACTGGAGCCGCTTAAACCCGGTTCCGGCTTTGTTTTTATAAATGCCCTAAAGGGGGATGAAATTCCGTCATCGTTTATTCCATTTATTGAAGAAGGCGTTAAAAGTGCGATGATGGCCGGTGTTATTGCCGGATATGAAATGGTTGATATTAAGACAACGCTCATTGGCGGCTCGTATAATGAGTCCGGGTCAGTGGATGCAGCTTATAGAATTGCCGCTAATTTAGCAGTCAAAGACGGTGCTCAGAAAGGACATCCAACTCTGCTTGAGCCCATTATGAAGCTAGAAGTTGTATCGCCGGATGAATATACGGGAGACGTTATTAATGATATCAATATTCGGCGAGGAAAAATAGAAAAAATCGACATAAGAAAGCAGCTGAAAGTCATAGAAGTATCGGTGCCGTTATCGGAAATGTTCGGGTATGCTACCGGCCTGAGATCGTTGACGCAGGGCCGTGCTTCGCATACACTGCAGTTCAGTCACTACGATCTGGTGCCGGCAAATATAATTGAAAAAATAATAGGGAGGATAACAGGCGCAATTATATAAATAATTGATAATTCTAGAATAATTGGAAAATATTAAAGTTTTTTAAGAAAAATTGTTTTTTTAAATTAATTTAGTTGACATATATAGTATAATTGTATTTTTAATCATACACTTTAATATCACAACAATCATCGTTCGGTCCTTCATGTATTGCAAGTCCGAAAAATAGTTGATATTCTTAAATTTGATATTATATAATTATAAAATTATTATTTGAAGATATTTTAGCAAAAAATAAAGGAGAAAAAAAATGGCAAAGGAAAAATTTGACAGAACTAAAACCCATGTTAATGTCGGTACAATCGGCCACATTGATCATGGTAAAACCACCCTTACTTCAGCTATTACAAAGGTGTTAACCAGAACTTACGGAGGTCATAATAAAGCCATAGAATTTGATCAAATCGATAACGCACCGGAAGAGAGGGAAAGAGGAATAACGATTGCTACATCTCATCAGGAATATGAAACACCGAAACGCCATTATGCGCACGTTGACTGTCCGGGCCATGCCGACTATATTAAGAACATGATAACCGGCGCTGCCCAGATGGATGCTGCAATACTTGTAGTTGCGGCGACTGACGGACCTATGCCGCAAACAAAAGAGCACGTTCTGCTGGCATACCAGGTTAACGTACCGAATATTATTGTATTTTTAAATAAAGTCGACATGCTTGATCCTTCGGAAAGAAAGGAAATGATTGAACTGGTTGAAATGGAAATAAGAGAATTATTGACCAAAAACCATTTTGATGGCGACAACATTCCGATTATTGCCGGGTCTGCATTAAAGGCGATGGAAGCTAATGATAATAATGAGTGGACTGACAAGATTATTGAATTGGCAAAGGCGCTCGATGATTATATCCCTGATCCTAAACGCGCTACAGACAAACCATTCCTGATGCCTATTGAAGATGTATTTTCAATCACGGGTAGAGGGACGGTTGTTACCGGAAGGATAGAAAGGGGAATTGTAAAGACAGGCGATGATGTAGAAATTGTCGGTTTTGGTGAAACAAAAAAGACAGTATGCACGGGCGTAGAAATGTTCAGGAAGATTCTGGATGAAGGTATGGCAGGTGATAATGTCGGATGCCTTCTGCGCGGCACAGCCAAGGAAGAAGTGGAAAGGGGACAGGTTCTTGCGAAACCAGGCTCAATTACGCCGCATAAAAAATTTGAAGCAGAAGTATATGTATTGTCAAAAGATGAAGGTGGAAGGCATACACCATTTTTCAATAATTACAGACCGCAGTTTTATTTCAGGACTACCGACGTAACAGGTACCATTGAATTGCCGGAAGGTGTGGAGATGGTTATGCCGGGCGATAATATTAAAATGACAGTGCAATTGATAACTGAAATTGCAATGGAAGAAACGCTGAGATTTGCTATCCGCGAGGGTGGCAGAACGGTAGGCGCAGGAGTTGTTGCAAAGGTTATTGAGTAAAAATTAAAAATAAGTTTGACTTTATCCGGCTATATAATAGTTTTGTCGAATTATTTGACTGGATAGTTGGTAACAAATAATATTTTATTATTTTTTTGATTAATTTGAATTTTTAGGGATAATTAAGTGGCTAAGATTGGCGAACAAAAAATTAGAGTTAAGCTAAGATCTTTTGATGCGAAATTACTGGATCAATCTGCTGCAAAAATCGTGATAACTACAAAAAGGAGCGGTGCTAATGTAGCAGGGCCTATCCCCTTACCAACTAAGATAGAAAAGTTCTGCGTATTGAGATCTCCGCATGTTAATAAAAAAGCGCGAGAGCAATTCGAAATCAGAACTCATAAGCGTCTAATTGATATTGTTAATCCGAATTCAGATACTGTTGAGGCGCTTATGAAGCTTGAGCTCCCAGCCGGTGTTTCTGTTGACATAAAATCCTAAATTATTTTGCTAGAAAAGCGGTTTAATCGGATGCAGGCTTAGCAAGATTTTTAATGTCCGGAATAAATTTGTTAGTAATAATTGTGTCATTCCTCCGCAATCGGCGGATGAATGACACTTTTATTGAGTAGTTAAGTAAATTAAATTACAATAGAATATATTAAAACAGGGAAGAGAGCAATGAGTAAAGCTCTGATTGGGAAGAAGATAGGGATGAGTGAGTATTTTTGTGAGGATGGAAGTATTGTTCCTGTCACAATATGCGAATTAGGTCCATGTGTCGTAGTTCAGAAAAAAACTGTTGAAAAAGACGGTTATCATTCTTTAAAAGTCGGCTATATGGATCAAAAGATACAAAGACTTAATAAATCAATAGCGGAAGATTTGAAAAAGCGTGGCATTGCGCCAAAACAGATATTTCGGGAAATTGATGCATTCGACGAGTCATTGGATAACGGAAGTATAATTTCCTGCAGTATTTTTGCTGAAAATGATTTGGTCGAGGTAACAGGCGTATCCAAAGGCAAAGGCTTTGCGGGAGTAGTTAAAAGACATGGTTTTAGAGGTGGTAGAGGATCAAGAGGTTCAAATTTTAACCGCGCACCTGGTTCGATAGGTGCATGTGCTTATCCCAGCGAAGTTTGGAAAGGACAAAAAATGCCAGGCCGACACGGCACTAAGACTATTACTGTGAAGAATTTAAAAATAGTAAAAGTTTTTGAAGATAAAAATGTTGTTCTCATATCCGGTGCTGTTCCGGGAACAAAGAATTCAATTATCGTTGTAAAAGCAAAGGCTAATTAGTTATGGTTATAGATAAATATTCTATTGACGGCAAAGTCACAGGAGAAGTGGAATTAGCTGACTCCGTGTTCAAAGCAAAAATAAATGATGTACTTCTGTATGATTTGGTCAAGGCCGCTAACGCGAATTTAAGGCAGGGTACTCATTCTACAAAAGAGCAGTCAGCTGTAAGCGGTGGCGGGATAAAACCGTGGAGGCAGAAAGGCACAGGCAGGGCAAGGCAGGGAAGCATCAGAGCGGCGCAGTGGAAAGGCGGTGGTGTCATCTTTGGACCAAAGCCGAGAGATTACCGTGTTGATCTGCCGAAAAATATTAAAAGAGAAGCCATCAGGTCGCTGTTATCATTAAAACTGAAAGAAGGTTCAATAAAAGTTGTAGAGGACTTTACGGTAAAAGACGGTAAAACAAAGGAAATAGCTAAAATAGGAAGTTCTCTGAAAATTTCAAAGGGAATTCTTCTTACGGATAGTGAAGATAAACTGCTCAAAAGAGCAATTAAAAACATACCATGGTTTATTTATAATAATGCTAAAAGAATATCGAGCAGAGATGTATTCTATTCAAGGACCGTTTTGATTACTGAAAGTGCTGTAAATTATTTGAATAGTAAATATTCTGAGGGTAACAAATAATGAATTATAATGATATTATCACCAGGCCGATTGTATCGGAAAAAACTACTGATATGTCACAAAAAAATAAATATGTTTTCAGGGTTCCGAGAAAGGCCAATAAACATATCATAAATAAGGCCATTAAAGAGATTTTTAATGTTACTCCTGTTAAAATAAACGTAATGAAAGTCCGTGGCAGAAGAAAAAGAGTACGTTATCAATATGGATTTACTTCTTCATGGAAAAAAGCTATTGTAACATTAAACCAGAATGAAAAAATAGAATTATTTGAAAATCAATAATAAGCAATCGTAAAGGCCATTTAAGGGAAATTTTCATGGGTATTAAAAAGTATAGACCGGTAACGCCTACTCAAAGGTATAAAACTACACTTACTTTTGATGAGATTACTGCAGACAAACCATTAAAGAAATTGACTGTCGGTAAAAAAGAGTATGCGGGAAGAGGTTCGAAAGGACAAATTTCTGTTAGAAGGAAAGGCGGCGGACATAAGAGAAAATACCGCATAATTGATTTTAAGCGTGATAAATATAATATTGAGGGTAAAGTAAGCTCCATTGAATATGATCCTAACAGGACTTCAAATATAGCTCTTATTACCTACAAAGATGGTGAAAAGAGATACATGATTGCACCCGATTCTTTATCAGTTGGTGATGTTATTGTTTCTTCCGAAAATGCAGAGATAAAACTTGGGAATGCGATGCCTTTGAAAAAAATTCCTCAGGGAACTAATATTTATAACATTGAGCTTCATCGCGGGAAGGGCGGCCAACTCGCCAGATCCGCAGGTGCAACTGCTCAGATAACCGCTAAAGAAGGGCAGCATGTTTTCATTAAACTTCCGTCCGGTGAAATGAGAAAAGTTAATAAAGAGAATTATGCAACTATCGGAGAAGTCGGCAACAAAGATCAGGGACAGATACAGATTGGGAAAGCAGGCAGGTCAAGATGGCTGAATAGAAGGCCTAAAGTAAGAGGTGTTGCCATGAATCCTGTTGATCATCCCCTTGGCGGCGGGGAAGGTAAAAGCTCAGGAGGTAGGCATCCGGTATCTCCAACAGGTATGCCGACAAAAGGCTATAAAACAAGAAAGAAAAATAAATACAGTAATAAGATGATCTTAAAGAGAAGGAAGTAGGCTATGTCGAGATCTGTTAAAAAAGGCCCATATATTGATATTAAGCTCTTTAGAAGAATTGAAGAGATGAATTCCACTAATACCAAAAAAGCGTTGAAAACATGGTCGAGACGCTCTACGATATTTCCGGAAATGATATCTCATACTTTGATGGTTCATAATGGGAAAAATTTTATACCGGTATATGTAACAGAAAATATGGTTGGCCATAAATTAGGGGAATTTGCACCCACTAGAACCTATAGAGGCCATACCAGTAAAAACGATAAAGTTGCAAAGAAAACGAGGTAAATGAGCTGTGGAGGCTAAGGCAATTTCAAAACACAACAGAATTTCTTCCTCAAAGGCTAGATTAGTTGCCAACGAGATAAGGGGATATTCTTATCCTGAAGCTGTTGATGCATTAAAAGCAATAAACAAGAAAGCGTCCGGATTGATATTAAAGACACTGCATTCCGCGGGAGCAAATGCTAAATATAAGAATCCGGATATTCTTGAAGATAATCTCTATATTAAAGTAATTTCAATAGATGCCGGCCCGACTTTAAAAAGATTCAGGGCGAGAGCAAGGGGAAGAGCGGCGAGAATAAGAAAGCGGACAAGCCATATACTGGTAATCTTGTCAGATTAAAATTAATTTTGGAAAATAAATATGGGTCAAAAGGTAAATCCTGTTAGTTTCAGATTGGGCATTATAAAAAATTGGGATTCTATTTGGTATGACGATAAAAAGACATACGTAAATAATCTCCATGAAGATATCAAAATCCGTAAATTTGTTGAAGATAAATATAAGCCTGCCGGGATATCCAAGGTCGTGATAGAGCGGTTCCCGGACAGAGTAAATGTAAATATTCATGCGGCAAGGCCGGGGATACTTATAGGCAGAAAGGGCGCAGATATAGAAGTAATGAAAGCCGATATTCAGAAAATAGCTGCAAAGAAAATTTATATCAATATTATTGAAGAGAAAAAAGTTGAACAGAATGCAAGCTTAATAGCAGAACAGATTGCTAATCAATTAAAAGCCAGATTCCCGTTCCGCAGGTCTGTAAAGCAGGCTATTACCGGAGCTATCAGAAGCGGGGCGCTGGGAATTAAGGTTGCGGTATCGGGAAGATTAAACGGCGCGGAAATGTCACGATATGAATCATATAAAGAAGGACGCATTCCGCTTCATACAATGAGAGCAGATATCGATTATGGATTTGCTGAGGCTTTGACAACATTCGGTCTCATAGGCGTTAAAGTCTGGGTTTATAATGGAGATGTTTTGTCAGGTAGAGAAGTTGTTGAAGAAGATAAATACTCCGTCAAAAGAAAGAAGAGATAGGAAGTTTACTTATGTTAATGCCTAAAAGAACAAAGTACAGGAAACAGCAGCGCGGCAGGATGGGAGGCAAGGCGAAACGTGGATCCAAAATAATATTTGGAGAATATGGCTTAAAAACAATCGAATGTGGAAAAGTTTCGAACAGGCAGATCGAAGCTGCACGTATAGCAATATCAAGGCGTGTAAAAAGAGGCGGAAAAGTCTGGATAAGACTCTTCCCGGATTATCCGGAAACAAAGAAACCGGCTGAAACCAGAATGGGTAAAGGAAAAGGCAATCCGGAAGGATGGGTTGCTATAGTCAAACCAGGCAAAATATTGTTCGAGATAGCAGGAATAGAAGAAAGTCTGTCCCGTGAAGCATTGCATTTGGCTGCGTGTAAATTATCTGTTCAGACAAAAGTGGTTTCAATAACAGACTGATTAAAGCAATTATTAACAGGTGCATGTTTAAATAAATTGTATAACACTGGTAATTTTTAAGGAAGTAAAGATGAAGGGAAAACTCGAAGAATTGAATATAGAAGAATTAGATAGAAGCTTAAAAGAGTCTAAAGAATCATTAAGATTAGAAAGATTTAAGCGTGTTACAAGTACTCTTGAAAATTCTAAAAAGGTGAACAACTTAAAAAAGCATATTGCTAGAATACTAACGTTAAAACGAGAGTACGAATTAGGAAAAAGATCAATTATAAATAAATAGAGATACGTTTTATTGCAGAAATTTTAGGATAAAGAAACAAACATGGGAAAAAGGAAGCAGATAACAGGAAAAGTCATCAGCACGAAAATGGATAAGACGATAGTTGTCGAATTAGAAAGGCTGCTGATGCATTCTCTTTATAAAAAATCCGTAAGGCGGACCAAGCATGTTAAGAGTCATGATGAGAAAAATGAATGTTCTGTCGGTGATGTTGTTAAAATAGAAGAAACAAGGCCACTATCAAAAGAAAAGAGATATAGATTAATTGAGATTATAGAAAAAGCGAAATAAGGTTTTTATTATGATACAAGAATATACCATGCTTGATGTTGCGGATAACAGCGGTGTTAAAAGAGTAATGTGCATTAAGGTACTGGGCGGTACCGGAAGAAGATATGCTACGGTTGGGGATATTATTGTAGTATCTGTTAAAGACGCGCAGCCTTCATATGGTTTAAAGGACGCAACCGGCAAGAAAGTACATACAAAATCAGTACTCAAGGCAGTTGTCGTAAGAACCAGGAAACCAGTAAGAAGAAAGGACGGTTCCTACATAAAATTCGATGATAATGCTGTTGCGATTATAGATGCAAAAGGCGAACCAAGAGGCTCCAGAATTTTTGGTCCGGTTGCGAGGGAACTTAGAGAGAAAAATTTTCTAAAGATTGTATCATTGGCGCCTGAAGTTTTATAGATTTTTTCATTAAAAGATTTTTAAAAAGCAGTTAATAACAGGTAAGTTAAGTATGATTAAGACTCGTATAAAAAAGAATGATAATGTTGTTGTAATTACCGGTGTTGAACGCGGACATTCCGGTAAGGTTTTGCAGGTTGACAGGAAGAAAGGCAGAGTCGTTGTAGAAGGTATAAATAAGAAAAAAAAGTTTGTAAGGCCGTCGCAGGAAAATCCTAAAGGCGGAATTATAAATCTTGAATATCCTATCCAGTTATCGAATGTTCAATATTTTTGCGATAAATGTAAAATGGGTGTTAGAATAGGTATACAGCTTAAAAATGACAGTAAAGTCCGGGTATGTAAAAAATGCGGTAAAAGTTTTGACAATTAGTGGTGATAAATAATGGCAGCTAGACTCAGAGAAACATATAATAATACAATTAAAAGCAATTTGAAAAATAAATTAAATTTTAAGTCTATGATGCAGGTCCCCAGACTTGAAAAGATAGTATTGAATGTGGGGATTGGAGATGCTCATTCAAACGCCAATGCCCTGAATTCAACACTTGAAGAATTAACATTAATAACAGGACAGAAAGCGGTCAAAACTCTCGCGAAAAAACCTATCTCGAATTTCAAGATCAGAGAAGGCTATGAGGTCGGATGCCGTGTTACCCTTCGGGGGGATATTATGTATGAATTTCTTGACAGGCTTATTAATATCACATTGCCGAGGGTCAGGGACTTTAGAGGGTTGTCACCGAAGTCATTTGATAATTTTGGGAATTACAATTTTTCTGTAATGGAACAAATTGTTTTCCCTGAAGTTGATTTCGATAAGGTTGAAAAAATACATGGCATTAATATAACACTAGTAACCAACAGCAAGAAGAGGGAAGAAGCGAAAGCTCTTCTCGATGAATTTGGAATGCCGTTTAGACAGGGGTAATTGAATTGGCAAAAAAAAGTTTAATTGCAAAGCAGGGGAAAAAACCAAAATTCGAAGTTAGAGGATATCATAGATGCCGTATTTGCGGAAGGTCCAGAGCATATCTAAGGAGATTTGAAATTTGTAGAATTTGCTTTAGAAATCTGGCATCTGAAGGGAAAATTCCCGGCGTATTAAAATCATCCTGGTAAAAATGAATAGAAAGAAAAGGTGGATATAATATGAGTATTTTATCTGATCCCATTGCGGACATGTTAACAAGAATCAGAAATGGATTAAAAGCGGGTCATTTAAGAGTTGACATGCCTTCTTCCAAATTAAAGATATCTGTTGCCAGAATTCTTAAGAATGAAGGTTTTATTAAAAATTATAAAATATTGGACGATAAAAAACAAAGACTTTTAAGGATTTATTTAAAATACGGTATTGATAGGCAATCTGCAATTTACAGTCTTGAGAGAATTAGTAAACCGGGTCGCCGAGTGTATAAAAAAGCTGAAGACCTTAAGCCGATATTGAATAATGTCGGGATATGGATATTATCCACATCAAAAGGCGTAATTACCAATAAAGCTGCAAAAAAATTAAATGTTGGCGGGGAAATACTCTGCAAGATTTCATAATGTGAGATTATAATATGTCTAGAGTTGGAAAAAAAATTATTGAGATTCCGGAAGGCGTTACTGTACAGGTTAATAATGATATAGTGAATATTCAAGGCAAACTTGGAAACGATATTGTTAAATTGTTAGCCGGTATTGAAGTAACGATTGAAGATAAAACATTGAAGATAGTTAAGAAAGGAGATGAGAAGGATAAAAAGCTTTCAGCTCTACACGGTTTATTCAGAGCTTTAATTAATAATACTATCATTGGAGTTTCAACAGGATTCAAAAAGGAAATTGAAATTGTAGGAGTTGGTTACAGAGCTGCACAGCAAAATAAAAATGTAGAATTTAGTTTAGGCTATTCTCACAGTATTGTATTCGCTCCTCCCCATGATGTTTCAGTAAAAGTATTAGAACCTACAAAACTGGAGATTACCGGAATAAACAGGCAAAAAGTAGGGCAGGTAGCTGCAAATATAAGAGAACTGCGTCCTCCTGAGCCGTATAAAGGCAAAGGAGTTAAATATAAAAACGAACACATTAAAAGAAAAGCAGGCAAAGCAGGTAAAGCATAATGAACAGGATTACATTAAAGAAAAAGCGCTACAATAGACGGCGCTTGAGTATTAAAAGAAAGATTAAATCCGGAAGCGATAGATTAAGACTTTGTATCTCCAGAAGTAATAAGGGTTTTTACTGTCAAATCATTGATGACACTAAGGGATTTACAGTGATCTCAGCATCTACCTTGGAAAAAATATTTCCTGAGAATAAAAATAAGGGCAATATTGAGGCAGCAAAAATCTTAGGAAAGATTATTGCTGAAAGAGCAGTTAGCAAAGGAATGAAAAAAGTAGTTTTTGACAGGAATGGTTACCTTTATCATGGCAAGATAAAAGCGTTTGCGGATTCAGCCAGAGAAAATGGATTGGAATTTTAGAGGACTAAATGAAGATACGAAGACTACCAGTTAGAAAAAGTGAAGAGATAGAATTATCTGAAAAAATTATTGTAATCAATAGGGTTGCAAAGGTTGTAAAAGGCGGAAGAAGATTTTCGTTTAATGCTCTGGCGGTTGTTGGAGATGAAAAGGGTCATATCGGTATAAGTTTTGGCAAAGCAAACGAAGTTCCGGATGCAATTAGAAAAAGTGTGGAAAATGCCAAGAAAAGAGTATATAAAGTAAATTTAAATAAAAGTACAATACCTCATGAAGTTATAGGGAAATTTAAATCCGCCAAGGTTCTTCTTAAACCGGCTTCTCCCGGTACAGGAATTATTGCCGGTGCATCGGTTAGAGCCGTAATTGAAAAAGCAGGTATTGCTGATATACTGACAAAAGCTCAGGG
Source organism: Spirochaetota bacterium (assembly GCA_016934735.1). Taxonomy (GTDB): domain Bacteria; phylum Spirochaetota; class UBA4802; order UBA4802; family JAFGDQ01; genus JAFGSG01. Next base: position 12,806 of record JAFGSG010000048.1, read on the forward strand.
ATCGCGCAATCCGTTAAATCTGGCTAAAGCAACCCTTGACGGATTATTACAGCTTCGCAGTTTAAAAGAAGTTTCCGAGTTAAGAGAAGTACCATTAAATAAATTGATTGATTTAGAGAAGTAGAATTATGCCTGGAAAAATAGTAATAAAGCAGATAAGAAGTAAAATTGGAACAAAGCCCAATCAGAGAGCAACTTTAAGAGCACTGGGATTGAGAAAATTAAATGCTGAACGCGTTCATGAAAATAACGCAGTCATAAAAGGCATGATAGATAAAGTTAAACACTTGATAGAAGTTAAAAATTTAGATAAATAATATAAATTTATGGAAGAACGATATTTATTAAAAAAACCCGATTGTATTAAAGACAGAAAACGAGTTGCGCGCGGTACAAGCAGTGGGCATGGAAAAACAGCCTGCAGAGGGCAAAAGGGACAACTTTCGAGATCTGGAAGTAAAAATATGATAGGATTTGAAGGTGGTCAGATGCCTATTCAAAGGCGGGTGCCTAAAAGAGGTTTTAATAATATTTTTAAAAAATATTATCAAATAGTAAATTTATCTCAAATTAATAATATAAATTTAGCAGAAATAACCCCTGAAATACTAGTACAGAATAATGTAATCAAAAATTCGGATAAATTAATTAAGATACTTGGGACAGGCGAGCTGAAAAAATCGTTTAAAGTAACTGCGGACGCATTTTCAGCTTCAGCTACTAAAAGCATTCAGACAGCCGGTGGTGAGGCAATAATCAGACAGACGCAAAAAAATAAAGAGCAAGACAGGAAATAAATGGCCAGTGCAGTAATAAATATATTTAAAGTCCCTGAACTTAGAAAGAAAATTATTTTTACAATAATTATTCTTATTGTTTACAGAATTGGCGCACATATCCCGATTCCCGGAATTAATGTCGAGGCATTAAAAGCATTTTTTGATCAGGCTGCTAAGGGTACTGCTGGCAGTTTGCTTAACTTTTTTGATCTATTTGCCGGCGGCGCATTAAGACGGTTTACTATTTTTGCATTGGGTATTATGCCATATATATCGGCCTCGATTATCATGCAGTTGCTAACAGTAGTAATTCCGGCTCTTGAAAGATTATCAAAAGAAGGTCCGGAAGGTCATAAAAAGGTTAATCAATATACAAGATACGGTACTGTGGCATTATGTGCTTTGCAGGCATTGGGTTTAACAGTATGGATGAAATCAATGGTTTCTACTAAAGGAGCAGTTGTACCGCAGGATGCAGGAATTATGTTCACTGTTGTTGCTGTTGTGACCATTACAAGCGGAACTTTGATTTTAATGTGGCTTGGCGAATTGATAACGGAAAGAGGTATTGGGAATGGTATATCTCTTATTATTTTTGCGGGGATAGTTGTTAGAGTGCCCCCTGCTTTTATGGATACTTTTACTAGAATTTTAGAGCGCGGCAATCCGATATTATTAATTATGTTAATAGTGCTATTCTGTTTTGTAATTGCAGCATGTATTTTACTTACGCTCGGAATAAGAAAGATTCCGGTGCAATATGGAAAGAGAGTGGTCGGACGCAGAATGGTTCAAATGAAATCCCAGGCAATACCGTTACGGGTTAATGCAGCCGGTGTTATTCCAATTATATTCGCTTCATCTGTTGTTCTATTGCCTTCCCAGTTAGGTAACATGCTTGGAGTTACTAAATATGCTATTTTTAACAAGATACAATACTGGTTGTCACCTGGGCAAGCTTCCTATATGGTTTTTTATGGCTTATTAATTGTATTTTTTTGTTATTTTTATACTGCGATTCAATTTAATCCTGTAGATATAGCTGAGAATTTAAAGAAATACGGCGGTTTTATTCCGGGAATCAGACCTGGTCAAAAAACATCTGATTTTATCATGAGAATTTTAAACAGGGTAACTCTTTCAGGATCAATATTTTTAGCTCTTATTGCTGTTGTCCCGGATATAATAATAAATATATGGCCTGAAGACGTATCACAGGAATTGGCTTATTTGTTTGGGGGCACTTCTCTTCTAATCATAGTTGGAGTTGCACTTGACACATTGCGTCAGATTGAGTCTCAATTATTGATGAGACACTATGATGGTTTTATTAAGAAAGGCAGGATTAGAGGCAGATACTAATTTTAAAATCGTTTTTTATTTTTAAGGATTAATAAAGGTTGGGAATTTATACATATAGCGTTGATGAAATAGGACTTATTGAAGAGGCTTGCAGAATTACATCTAAAGTACTCGATGAGATTGAGAATATAATTAGGATTGGTATTTCAACATACGATATTGATACATTTGCAAAAGAAATAATTGTTAAAAATCAGGCTAAAGCGGCTTTTTTAGGATATAGGGGATTTCCAGCGTCAATATGCACATCAATAAATGAAGTTGTTGTTCACGGAATTCCCAATAAAAATTCAAAATTAAAAAATGGTGATATCATTGGTGTTGATGTCGGAGTCTTTTATAAAGGTTGTTATGGAGATTCTGCCAGGACTTTTAAAGTAGGAGATATAGAGAAAAATACTCAATTATTGCTGGATGTTACGAAAGAATCGTTGTATGCCGGTATAAATAATTGTTCAGTCGGCAAAAGGATATCGGATATTTCTAATGCAGTTGAGTCATATGTAACAAATTTTGGTTTTTCACCTGTCAGGGAGTTTGTAGGGCATGGAATAGGCTTTAATCTTCATGAGGAGCCGTCAATTCCTAATTTTGGAGAACGTGGAAAAGGCCAAAGAATAAAAGATGGAATGGTTTTTGCGATCGAGCCTATGATTAATGCAGGTACTTATGAAGTTGAATTGCTCGATGATGGCTGGACTGTTGTAACAAAGGACAGAAAGCTTTCAGCTCATTTTGAACATACGGTTGCTGTTATTGACGGGAAAGCAAAAATTTTAACATACGGAAGAGGATTTAATTAAAACATTATTATGGCAAAAGAAGAACCGATTGAAGTCGAAGGTGTTGTTGTTGAGTCTCTACCGAACGCTATGTTCAGGGTGAAATTAGATACAAACAATGCTGTGGTTCTTGCTCATATATCCGGTAAAATGAGAATGCATTATATAAGGATATTGCCGGGTGATAAAGTAACGGTTGAGTTATCTCCCTATGATTTAACAAGAGGAAGAATAACATATAGATCAAAATAGTTTTTTTGTGATATATTGACAGAGGGACACATGAAGGTAAGAGTATCTGTAAAAAAAATATGTAGTGACTGTAAAGTAATTAAACGACATGGTGTAATCCGAGTCATTTGTAAAAACGTCAGGCATAAACAAAGACAAAAGAAGCGGGTCGCAAGTAAATAATTTAATAAGGTATAATAATATATGGCAAGAATTTCAGGTGTTGATTTACCGGCTAATAAAAAAATTCATGTAGCGTTAACTTATATTTTCGGCATTGGATCGTCCACAGCAAATAAGATAGTCAATGAAATTGGAATTGATCCTGATAGAAGAATAAAAGATTTAACAGATGATGAAATTAATTCAATCAGGAAGGCTATTGAAAAGGGTAACAAAGTTGAAGGAGATTTAAGAACGGAAATCGCGTTTAATATTAAACGTCTTATGGATATCGGATGTTATAGGGGGCGCAGGCATAGAATGGGTCTACCTTTAAGAGGTCAAAATACAAAAAATAATGCTAAGACAGCTAAAAAACGTAGAAGATCTTCTACTAGATAAAGAGTTTAACAAGAGGTCATTGATTGAAGCAAAAGAAAACCAAGAAAAAGAAAGAAAAGAAAACAGTACCAGTAGGAAAAGCTTTTATTCAGGCAACTTATAATAATACCATTATAACTTTAACCGATATGGAAGGAAATGTTATATCATGGGCATCTTCCGGTGCTCAGGGTTTTAAAGGATCAAGAAAATCGACACCTTATGCTGCGCAAATGGCATCAAAGGAAGCTGCTCAAAGAGCTATGGATAGCGCCGGATTAAGAATGGTTGAAGTTTTGGTTAAAGGGCCGGGAATTGGCAGAGAAGCAGCGATCAGGTCTTTAGCACAGGCCGGTTTGAATATTACCAAAATTAAAGATATTACTCCAATTCCTCATAATGGCTGCAGACCGCCAAAAAGAAGAAGAGTTTAGGAATATAAATCATGGCAAAATATACAGGACCATCATGTAAGTTATGCAGAAGAGAAGGAATGCCTTTAATGCTGAAAGGCAAGAGGTGTCTGACAGACAAATGTGCTGTTAAGAAGAAAAAATATCCTCCTGGACTTCCAAAAAAGAATAGAAGATCAAAGTTTTCTGAATATGCAATTCAGTTACGTGAAAAACAGAAAATTAAACGCAGCTACGGTCTATTAGAGGGTCAATTCAGGAGAATTTTTGAAAATTCATCCAGAATGCGTGGAGTTACAGGAGATAATATGCTGTCTCTTCTGGAAAGAAGATTGGATAATGTCGTTTACCGAATGGGATTTGCTTCATCAAGGACGCAGGCAAGGCAGATGGTAAATCATAAGCATATATTAGTGGACAATGTAATTGTAAATATTTCTTCGTTTATTATTAATGAAGGCGCTATTATTGAAGTACAGTCCAAATTTAAAGAAAATTTGATGTTAAAAGACTCAATTAAACTCTCTAAAGCAACTAATTCCGTTCCTGAATGGGTTTCAGTAGAATTCGACGAAGCTAAGGGTAAAATATTAAGATTGCCGACACGCCAGGACATTACAGATAATTTCAATGAACGTTTGGTAGTTGAATTATATTCAAAATAATTTTTAGTATATATTATATTTCCCTTTTCTAAAATAATATAGTTACATTTACTCATGGAGGTATGAATGGCTCCGAAAAACCTATTAAAGGGTTTTAAAAGACCAAATAAAATAATTTTTGAGCATGATGAAGTTCAAAAAGATTATGGAAGATTTATTGCAGAACCATTTGAAAAGGGTTATGGATTAACTATTGG
>JAFGSG010000049.1 GCA_016934735.1 Spirochaetota bacterium
AATGAAGTGCAGTAATAAAATAATGGCTATTTACATTAAAAAAATGTATTCAATAACTCAATCATTACAAATTTAATCGTCCGTTTTAAATGCCCAACTATAGGCTCAGCTGTTTTGCGGGTAAAAGCAATGGAGTTCATAAGCTCACTGAATTACAACTTGTAATAGCATATTAAAACAAAAAATTAGCGAGTAAAATCAGGCTGTAGCCGATGTTAGCTTTCATGCATATTTATTGTACTTTCCTAATTTCATAATATAAAAGCATTATTCAATAATTTTATAATGCTTTTTAACGTATTCCTTGGCATAGCCGTTAAAGTGCCACCATTCGCTTAATATTCCTTCAAAGCCGGCTTTCTGCATTACTTCCCGCAGCAGTTCCCTGTTCTTTATCTGTGCCTCTGTAAGTTTCCCTTCTTTTAAAAACTTCTTTTCATAACGAGGCTGGGCCAGATCGTCGAAATAATCAAACGGCGTACCCATATCCAGCACCCTGCCGTTTTCATCTACAATTGTCAGATCAACTGCGCAGCCGTAATTATGTATTGATCCGGTTTTGGGATTCGCAACATATTTCTGTTTATCCGTATCCTTTACAATATCCCACATCCTGTATTGAATACGGCGGGGACGAACCCCGTCGTATATCAAAAGGCTGTATCCCGGGCGAATTTGCCTCAGGTATTTCTGAGCATTCATTAATTTTACAGCGACCTCTTTTTGCAGGTAGCAGTTATTCAGGTCGCCGTAAACATCCTCACCTAAAAAATTATCTTTTGAAGAATATTTTAAATCAACCTGTATTGACGGATCGATTGACTGAATATCGACTAATCCTTGCTCCAGTAATTTTTGTTCAATTGACGGATTTTCATAACTATACAGCGATAAAATAGAAATACAGAATAAAATATTAAAAATATACAGAAGCTTAAATAATTTTTGTTTCATAAGATCGCCTAATTTTAAAAATAATATTTATTTATACTCAAATTCTACCTCAGAAATACATGTATCATTATATCGTAATCCTTTATACACATCCTGAATTTCCAAAATAATAAATTGAGTTGGTTTATCTCGATCTACTAATATTTTTTGGAAATCGATTGTATCTTTAAGATTTACAATTTGATATCTGCCATCAGAAAAAATTAATTTTAATTTTTTTACTCTGTTATTCTTTCTAAAGATATCCGGAGTCTTCGCATAACCGGATATAATATTGATTGCCTTAATATGTTTTGGAGAGTCAAACCCAAATCTTAGCCATTCACCAATACCGTTTCCATTAGAACCTTCACTCCATGCTGTATACTTATTACCATCGATTACATTTTCAGGTTTATATGCATCTGATGGTCTATACTTTTCAATTAGCTGGGATGAAGCTAACATATTTGCAGCCGATTTAAATTTTGTTGATGTGGATATTTTATCTGCTATGATAACCTCAACATTTCTCCATGCATTATCAAATGATGAATTTGTAGTGTTATATTTAATGATATATTGTGCGGTTAAAACATTAGCTATATCTTTGATCATATCTGAAAAATCAGATAGTATATTGAAATATTTACCATTTGTTTCTCTGGCCATCCATACATATTGTTCCAGATTAACAGCGATCGGATATACTGCAATACCTTCTAATTTAAGTTGTTTTGCCAAAGGCAGCATATACTGCTTTGTCACTCTATTACCTTCATGATAAGGAGCATCAGTTATAAGTATAAATACGATCTTTGCATTATTTCTAAATTTAAAACTTAATGCAGTCTTTAATGCATCGAGAGCATTTTCCGGTTCATCATCACCGCCGCGTGCTTTAATTGAAGATAACCAGCCCTTAAAGTCATCAATATTTGATGTAAAATTTTCGACTTGTTCAACTTTATCGCTAAAAGTTACTAAAGCTAGCCGATAATCCATATTAAAAGAATTAAGTACATTAGCAAAAGCAATTGAGTTATTCTTAACAGAATTTATTTCATCCTGCATACTTCCTGTTTCATCAAAAATAAATACAATATCAATGGGATCTACTTTTCCTTCTGCTTTTGAAATAAATGAACTAATTTCCTGTTTATTGTTGTTTTCAAATACTTTAAAGTTTGACCTATCTAAATTATAAAGTCCTTTTCTTGTGTCTTTATTTTGCAAATTAACAATTAATGAAACTTCTGGAAAATTTTTACTGTCTGCAATAATATTTGCAGTTATTTCTTTTGAATTAATTTTAATTCCAGCATTACTTTTTTTTGAAGAAATGATATTAGATAAATCATTTTTCAAAATATTTATTTTTAAAGAGTCAAAAGCCAGCAGTTTTGCGTTTTCGGAGTTAATTATACTAAAATCAACAATTACTCCTTTCTTCTTCATTACCAATATCAAGTCAGCACCGGCTATCTTCCCATACTTTACTGCATCTTTATTATCAATTAAACCGCTCATGGAAAGTTTTTGCTCATCAAGGATTTTATCTAAATTTTCTCTATCTATAATTTCAAATCTTCCATCACTAAATATTTCTTTTTTAACAGTATTATAAATCTCTCGTAATATCTCAGTTTCATTTTTCTCTTCATTTAACAATGGGAATATTACTATCTTTTTTATCTCTTTTCCTTTATAAGAGCTCAATAGCTCATCAGTATAAATATTTCCCCATGCAAATAAATTCACCTGAATAATTAAAATAAAAAGAATGGCTATAACGGTTCTCATCAAATTCTCCATTTAAATTATTTATAAAGTTTAATAACTATTCATTCCTAATACTACAACAGGTTTATTTTCAGCCTCAAGCCAGTCCAAAATTTTAAGAATATCATCTTCGGACATTGCTACGCATCCGGCAGTTTTACTACCCGGTGCCCTCCATACGTGCATAAAAATAGCACTCCCTGCGCCCTTTACTATAGGGTCAGTATTATATTCTACCACAATACCATATTTGTACAAATGATCATTCCTCTTCATCCGTTCAAAAGATTTCGCTTCTGTTTTACCGCTTACCCAAGTATTGTATTCATCAGAATTGACATTATCTATCCAGAAATCGTTTTCAGTTGACTGCCTGTATGGCATTTTTGTTTTAATCGCCTTTTCATAACCGAATGCAGTACCAAGTTTATAAACTCCGGAAGGCGTCTTACCATCGCCTTCCTTTTTCATTCCTTTATCTGTAAATCCGTTCTTTCCGATTGTCACTTTTATTTCCTGAAACTTGTTTATCCAGAATCCATTATCTTTTTCCAGTGAATATAATTCCGCATAATCCGGATTTTTTTCAATACTGGTTACGATTATAATTTGACTTGATGTATTTATTATCTCCCCGGCATTTAATAAAATATTTTTAACTTCATCAGTAACTTTGCTGAACTGATCGGAATCTGAACTTTGGGATTTACAACTTGCAATCATTGTAATCATAAAAAAAATAGGCAATAGCCACAATTTCAATTTTTATTTCCTCTATATTTATTATAATATATTATAAAGCTAACGATTGCATGAGAGGTACTTGCGTCTATAAATAAAATCTTTCAAAAAGAAAATCACGTTGAATTACACTTGGCTTTCCTAAACAAAAGTTCCTAGCAAGTATCCTGCTCAATGCATTGTTAGGTAAATTTTGAATATAAGAATTAACAACACTCATAATTTATAAAACATTGTTGACATTTTAAATAGCTTTTGTTAACAAATTTTAAAATTTTCAATACTTTTTTATAAATAAAATATTTTTTATCGATTTTTTTTATATATAGCTTTAGTAAACAAAAATAATTAAATGGGGGTTTCTAATATGTTTTCAAAATCAATTAAAATTCTAATATGTTCCTCAATCATTTTCTTAGCTGTTATTTCAGCCGGCTGTTCCACTATGACAATTACTTATGATAAGAAACCACCTATAATTCAAAAAAATAGTAATGTAATATTTTTGAAAAATTCTTTTAGCGAAGAATATTTTACAAAAAATCCGCTTAGTATCATTGAAGTTACAGTATATAAAAATAAGCTAAAAGAGAATGGTGAAAAGTTTAGAGAAGCTGAGAAAAAGAGTGCGGAATGGGTTGCATCGTTATGTACCCAGACTATTAATCAAAAAATGGGGAAAGAAACTATTGTAGTAAATACGCCATTTTCTGTAAATAATTTTGATGTGCTAGATAATATTACAAACAATATTGAATCTCAGATAGCAACAGAATGTAAAAAGGCAAATGCAGATTATGCTTTTATACCGCTTATGAGAATGAATGTCACCGATGTGGAAGCCGTTCTTGCCAGGTCTGCCAAAACTCTTTTTGAATCCAAGGTTTATATATTTAATAGTAATGGAAATATAATTGGCAAAGTATATATCTCATCAAATTCAGAATGGGTTTATTCAATTGATTCTACGAGTTATCAATTGTTAGCCAGGTATACTGAGCCTCTTTATAAACAATTAATAGATCAATTATTTTAATAAGCAGTAGCTTAACGATATTCACAAATTCCTTAATATTTAAGGAACCATAACAACCCGGAATCCGTTTGTATCGGATGGCACAAGCGGATCATCATAACTTCTGCACGATGAACTGTGACAATATTCTCGGGTGCGACCGCCACCTCTCAATACCCGCATATCGTTAAAATCAGCTCCTTGAGGATTTTTTTCCGGGCTTAATATATAATACTTTTCATGGTACCAATCTGAACACCATTCCCAGACGTTCCCGGCCATATCGTAAAGTCCCTAGGCGTTTGGTTTTTTCTCTCCTACATTATGGGTTTTCCCATCTGAATTTTTTCCATACCAGCAATAATCCCCATTAATTTCATTGCCCCAGTAATATTTAGTAGTTGTACCAGCACGACATGCATATTCCCATTCTGCCTCAGTCGGTAGTCTCAAATTTACCTTATATTTTTCGCTGAATTTTTTACAAAAATTCATTGCATCATCCCATGTCACTTGTTCTACGGGAAGATTTTCTCCTTTGTAGTAGCTTGGATTTTTACCTATAATTTCCTGGTATTGTTTTTGTGTAATCTCATATATACTCATCCCAAACTTATCAAGAGTCACCTTATGCTGCGGATGTTCATTATCTTCTCCTTCACCTTCTTTTGATCCCATCATAAAGGAACCACCTGGAATGCTCACAAATTTAATACCGCCTATTTCTTTAAGATTTGTATTTTTACCCGCATGTGCAAATAAATTAAAACTGATTGAAGAAAGATTGATTAATCCTATCAAAAATAATGTTGCAAAAACAAAAGTTATTATAATTCGAAAAATATTAAATTTTTTACTCATAATTTTTACTCCTATTATTTTACCTTCTTCTGAGAAACTAAACCTGTAAAGGCACAAGCGAGAATCCAAACTGAGCTGCTTTTTGTTTAAAATTTCTTCTGAGAAACTAAACCTGTAAAGGCACAAGCGAGAATCCAAACTGAGCTGCTTTTTGTTTAAAATTTCTCAATACGCGTTCTTTATACATTTTTTCGTAATAATCAGAACCTAAGTCCTTATATGACATCCCTGTTTTCATGCACATATAAAACAGTCGTGCTATTTTATAAGCTGTTGCTGTTATTGCTTTCGGTGCTCCTATTCTGACTCGAAGTCTTCTGTAGAATGCTCCAATTGAACTATCGCTTTTCCCTGCTGCATAAGCCGCCAGGCGGAATGCTGTCGCCGCTCTGTTTACTATCTTCTTTGATTTTCTGCTTAATATCCGCCCGCCGCTTATTTTATTATTCGGGGATAAGCCAAGCCATGATCCGAAATGTTTGTCTGTCGGCCATTTGTTCATATCTATCCCGACTTCAGATATTATTGTCTCTATAGTATTTATATCGAGACCGTCTATCTCGGTCAGATCAACTTTACATACTGCTTGTAATTTTTCTTTTATTTTTTCCTTAGTAGTCTTATCGCTTTTATCATCCGTGTTATCATTCTTACCGCCATCCATCTCACCAAGAGTCTTTTCTATAATCTCTTCGCATTCCTGAATTTTACCCATTATATAATCAAACTGCTCGACTTCCTGACGTAAGCAGAATAATTGTTCTTCCTGGTAATTTCCTTCGAGTGATTTGGCTATTATATCTGCACTATTTCTTATACGGCTGCTCTTTAGCTGCGCAAGCTTTAACGGATCGCGTTCACCGTCCAATATGCTTCGGATTATTCTCATTCCGGTAAATCCTGTTATATCCGATATTACTTTATGAAGCTGTATGTTCATTTGTATCATGCATTTCTGCATTCTTTGGGTGTGTGTTGTCTTGCTTTTTATTAAACTTTCCCTGTGTCTTAAATATGTCCTTAATTTTCTTATTACAGGCTCAGGCTGATATGATCCCTGAAGCAAGCCGTATGTATGCAACTGCTGTATCCATCTGCTATCTACTACATCTGTCTTCCTTCCGGGTGCGTTCTTTATGTGCCTGGCATTAACCAGTAATACTTCAAATCCATTTGCTTCAAGTATCTGGAAAACTGGCATCCAATATACTCCGGTGGATTCCATTGCCACTGTCTTTATTCTGCATTCCTTTAGCCACTTGGCCATGCCTTCTATATCTGCTGTATAGCATCCGAATTTCCGTATAGACTGTTCTGCCCTGTCTTCAGGTACTGCTACATAGTGAAATTCCGATCCGATATCTATCCCGGCTGCATCAATATTTATTTGTTCTAAATCCCCTCTTCCTTTTCTCATCCTCCGACTTTACCTCGCCGATATTTTTATTATGAAGTATTCTGATTCAGATTAAGGATAAATGAATTATTCTTCTGAACGGGATAGC
>JAFGSG010000050.1 GCA_016934735.1 Spirochaetota bacterium
CGTTATTGATACTCTTAACTCAGCTGCGAAATCTGTGAATCAGAGAGTAAGTTTCAGCTTTAATGAAAAGACCGACAGGGTCATCATTAAGTTCATAGACGGCGACACTAACGAGGTATTAAGGGAGATACCTCCGAAAGAGATGATCAGATTGCTTGAGCGCATGCATGAGTTGATCGGTATGGTTGTTGATGAGTCTCGTTAAAGATTCTTATTAAATATATTTTTAAATAATATATTTAATAATTAATATTTGTGCTATGAGGACAAAACAGTTATTTTATCCTGAGGTGATAACTATATCCTTTATTATAAAATATTCCTGATATGGATAAATAGATCAGCATAAAGATTAATTTAATTTAAGTTGCAAAATTCTGGAAATTAGTAAATTCAGCATAATTTATTCGATTATCACGTTTTAAAACCCTCTCATCAGAATAAGAGGGTTTTTTATTGTCAATCAGGGCAAAATTATAATTTTATTTGTTATTTATCATAATATTATTTATTGGTTTTGCCGATAATATATTGATATATTCCCGGATTTCATTTATATTAATCTGAGAATATATCAATATATTATAATGGGATAAACGGGATAATAATATGCCGGTTACATTGGGAGGGATGTCCTCAGGGCTGGACACCGACAGTATAATTCAAAAACTCGTTGAGGTTGAAGCCAGGCCGATTCATCAATGGTCGGGAGAGAGAGAGAATTATATTAGAAGGAAAGACGCTCTAGGCGATTTAAAATCAAACCTGACAAAATTAAATGAATCTGCCAAAGACCTTTATGGATTCAGAGCCTCATATAACGATAAAAAAGCTGTTTCATCAAATCAGAGTGTTTTAGAAGCTACCGCGAATAAAATCGCGGAGAAAGGTATAAAAGAGATCAAGGTAAAAGAACTGGCTTCTAATCATAAAATTTCGACTGATAAAATCAGTAAAGACGAAAAACTGCCTTCAGCAAAATTTCAAATCATGGTAAACGGCGAGTCTCAGGCAATTAGTTTTAAAGGCGGCACAGTGGAAAGACTGCGCGACAGGATAGGTGAGGTGGCCTCGGAACTGGTTTCAACCGGTTATGTGAAAACAGACGGAAACAATTATATTTTAACTATTGAATCGAAAACACCCGGGAAAAAAGGTGAAATCATTCTCACCGGAGACAAGGATTTTTTGAAAAAAATAGGAATGGTAAAGGGTGAAAGAGGCGAGGATCAGGATAAAACAAAACTGGTCTTTGACAGGAAATATTTTTCTTCATACAGCGGCGAGAGAGAGGTTCCCAGCGAGGACGGCAGTCTGGATGTGGCCAAGGACGGTAATTCAATAAAGATTGACGGACTTCTCTGGCGGGAATTAGCTCTTCCGATATCCGCAGTAATAAAAAAAGACACTGTCCTTGAGGTAAATATAGATTATCAAAAAGAAGCCGTTGAGGAAGAAACAATCCCATTCCGAATGGAGATCGGTCCTGATGAGGAAATAACTATTAAGGGGATCAAGCTTAAAGGGTATAATGTATCCAGAATACGGCCCATTGAAAAAACCGATGATAAAAAGAAAGATACTGACGTAACGGGTATCGGCATCGTCGCAGTCGATGGTGACAAGCGGATAGAAAAGATATACGAGCGCGGAAAAGATGTTAAAGGAAAACAGGTTCTGCCAATCGGGAATGATTTTGACGGCAAGACAGTATCGAAAATAATTTTTTACTGTAATGACGGCAGCGCAAAGTTTTCGGCTGCGAACATAATGACTCCTATAAAAGGGACCGGTGTTTTAGAACCAAAAAATATTGTAAAAAATGCTGCGGACGCAAAAATAGAATTGGACGGAATTGAAATAGTCAGGGACAGGAATAACAATTTAAATGATATTATAAAAGGCGTTGACCTAACTTTAAAACGCAGTTCAGATGATCCGGTTATATTAAAAATAGAACCTGATCTTGATAAGGCTGTGGATAAAATAAAAAATTTTGTAAAAGCCTATAATGATTATCTTGATTTAAATGTTAAGCTCACAAAAACTGCAAAGATAAATAAACCGGATAATTATGGTAAGTCAAAAAGAGAAATCGGACTTTTTGTGGGCGATATGACTATATTGAGGCTTGAGAATACTTTAAAAACTGCAGTAGGTGAAGCTTATCCGTCAAGAAGCGAGAATCCTATTAAAATATTAGTACAGACGGGAATTTCTACAGGCGCGATTAATGCGAACTGGGAATCGATAAAAGAAGGCAAGCTTGTAATAGACGAAGATAAACTTAGAAGCACGATCGATAATAATGCGGAAGGTATCACAGAATTCTTTGGTTCAGACACTGACGGTGATAACAGGATCGATAACGGCATGGCATATAGAATTGAATCGTATTTAAGGCCATATCTGATGTCGGGCCGAAGCGTGCTGGCAGCCAAGATAGATGTAGAAAATGAAGCCATTAAAAGCACTGATGACAGGATAGACCGACATAAAGATCATTTAAAAAAATATGAGGAAAAACTGAGAACCAAGTTCGCCTCCATGGAAAGATCCATTACTGAGTCAAAAAGCCAGGGAAATTGGCTGAAAATGAATCTTGGTATACAGGATTCCGACAGCGGTACCAAGAAAAAATAAGAAGTGAGAGAATATGGAGATTCAGATAAATAATTGCCCTGTAAATTTTGAGCTGCACAATGAAAAAACTGTCGGCGATGTTGTCAATGCCATTGTTGACTGGACGCAGCACAGGAATCTTATATTTACTGAAACCGCAATAAACAGCAATTGTTATTCAATAGATAAACTTCCCGATATTTCACTGGATGATGTTGAGACGCTGAACTGCTTTGTTCAGTCAAAAGCGGATGTTGTGATATCATCTTTGAACGATGCTGCTGATTATTGTGCAAAAGTACAGGCTTTTTTTAATGAAGCAATTACTACCGGTAAAATCGATGTTGATGAAATAGAAAATGCGTCAGCTGGAATAGAATGGATTATTGAAATTCTTAATAAAAATTCGGAACTCCTTGATATTAATTTTAATGAGATCAAATATAAAGACGATACGGTTTTTTCCCATATTGGTAAATTTATTGAATTCCGGAATGGGATAAACAGTAATAAAAAAGATATTGATAAATTACTGATATTTGTTAATAAAGAAAAAGATATTTTTTCCGTTATAGATGGTATATTCAAAATGATTCTGATGAGCGATAATATGAGATCGCTTGCTATCCAAAGCATCGATTCCCCCGACGTATTGCTAAACACACTTATCAATATAAAAAAAGAAATCCCGGCTCAAATAAAAATCCTAGAGGAAATTGCAGTATTGTATCAGACAAGGACGGATGATTCCGGAGCAAGGAAGCTTGATTTTTTTATAAACTTTATTTTTAATTACAGCAGAACTTGTTTTCAGATCTCACCTGTATTTGGCGTTGATCCGGAAAAAATAGTAATAGATGGTGTTCCGCTTAGTGATAAGAATAATGAGATTCAGAATCATTTAAATAATATTACGGATGCAATGGAAAATAATGATATTGTCAACCTCTCGGATATCCTCGAATATGAAATGAAATCCTCCCTTGAAAATTTAGAAATCTATATTGACATGCTTATTGATTTTGTGAAAAGAAATGCTTAGTTTATCATTTTTATAACATGAATATATTAAATTTATGAAGCAAAATAAAAAATTATGGGGCGGGAGGTTCACCGAACCGACTTCCGGCATCACAGAAAAAATATCCGCATCGATTCATTATGATGCAAGGCTTTACGGACAGGACATCAGGGGCTCAATTGCCCATGCAAAAATGCTTAAGAAAGCAGGAATTTTATCTGCCACGGAGCTCGAAAGCATAATAAGCGGGCTTGGGCAGATACAGAAAGAAATTGAAGCCGGTTCTTTCCGCTTTGATGCATCTCTCGAAGATATTCATATGAACATTGAAGCCTGCTTAACCGAACGCATAGGAGAAGCAGGGAAGAAGCTGCATACTGCCCGTTCGCGTAATGATCAGATTGCTCTGGATTTAAGATTATATTTGAAAGATGAATCGAAAGAAATCCAGATTAAGTTAAAAGAGTTAACGCTTTTGCTTGTAAATATTGCAGAAGACAACCTGGATATTGTGATGCCGGGTTATACTCACATGCAGATTGCGCAGCCTGTAAGATTTAGCCAGCATATACTTGTATATGCTCAGCAATTATTGCGGGATTTAACAAGGCTTGAGAATGCCTCCCTTGCCTGCGGCAGTATGCCGCTTGGAGCAGGCGCCCTTGCCGGAGTGAATTACCTTACAGACAGGGAGTTCTTAAGCAATGAGCTTGGTTTTTCGGATATTACTCATAACTCTATGGATACTGTCAGCGACAGGGATTTTATTCTTGATTTTCTATACTTCGCGTCTGTTCTCGGTATGCATTTTTCACGTTTATGTGAGGAACTTATTCTGTGGTCAACTTCTGAGTTCGAGTTTATCCGGCTTTCGGATAAAGTTACTACCGGTTCTTCGATAATGCCGCAGAAAAGGAATCCTGATGTTGCTGAACTTGTCAGAGGAAAAACGGGCAGGCTTTACGGGAATTTGCTTTCACTTCTAACTATGCTTAAAGGGATTCCGCTTACCTATAACCGGGATTTACAGGAAGATAAAGAACCTCTCTTCGATTCTGTAGACACAGTCAGAATGGCTATAGAAGGAATTCATGAGATGCTGTCTTCGATGAAGATTAACAAAGAAAAGATGCTTTCTTCTGTTTTCAGGAATTTTTCGACTGCTGTTGATTTGGCTGATTATCTTGTTAAGAAGGGCGTGCCTTTCAGGGAATCGCATGAGATTATAGGCAGCATTGTGCAGTATTGCGAGAAGAACAATGCAGATTTTTTTAAATTGTCTATCGATATATTGAAAGATTTTTCTAAACATTTTTCGGATGATGCTATTGAAAAACTTGACCCGACATCATCACCTGAAAGAAAGGAGTCGTCAGGAAGTACCTCAAAGTCCGAAATTATAAAACAGATTGAGCATATAAAAAGCTCTTTGGATAAATGCCACTCAAAAAATTAAGGGGAATCTATTTGACAGAATTATTTAAAGAGTTGGATATTTTCTCGCCTTTTACTGTGCTTATACGTCTGATATTTGCCGTATTGGCCGGATTTTTTATCGGGCTTGACCGTGAAAGGCATAGCCAGCCCGCCGGGTTGCGCACGCATATGGTCATTTCTCTTGGCGCATGTTTAATGATGCTACTTTCAATATTTATCCCGATTGAATTTATTCAAAAAGGCTTCAGCTCCGATCCTGCACGAATGGCTGCCCAGGTAATAACCGGTATCGGATTTTTAGGTGCGGGCGCAATTTTCAGGTTTGGATTCAATGTAAAGGGGCTAACAACAGCAGCTTCTATCTGGACAACTTCAGGGATAGGGCTTTGTTTCGGAGCAGGCTACTATATTCTTGGGAGCATGTCTGCTGTCTTTCTTATCATTATTTTATATGTTTTTGATAAATTTGAAGATAAGATTATTGAACGGCGCAACTGGCGCATTATAACTGTCGATTTTGATTCAAAAAATTTAACAGGGTCTGATATTTTTTCTGTAGTCAAGGATTTCGGCATTGCCGTTAATCAGCCTTCAATAATTGAGAATATAGAAAGGAAGACAACAGAAGTTATTATAAGCTGTAGAATCGAAGAAGATTTTCAAATTAAAGAACTATTCAACAGGATAAAATCTCTCGGAAATATAAGAAGTGTTAAGATTGGTTGACCTCAGTATTACATCTCTATTTTAGACTTTCTCCATAAATCATTCTAACTTTTCATTCTATAAAAATTTAAATTTTACTGTCATTATTTTTAACTATTTCAATCTGGTCTCTTTTCCAATCTACAGCAATAAAATTTTTGTTGATATAGAATATAACTTTGGTTTATAATAGAGCTATTGTTCTTATTAAACGGACTGCTTTTGACGCTTTTTCATTAATAGGCAGATTAAAAAAAGCCGTAAGGTTTACTTCCGTTTTTTGTTGGGCGAAAGAAGTTTCATATTGTTTAAAATATATTAGTTACAGCGGATGATTAAATGGATCAAAAAAGAATATTGCTTGTTGAAGACAGCGCTTCTATCAGAAAGGGTCTTGTCAGCTTTTTAAAAGAAGCCGGGTACAATATTGAAAGTGCTGAAAACGGTAAAGCAGCCCTCGAAATTTTAAAATCAGATAATATTCAGCTTGTAATCACCGACCTTGAAATGCCGGTAATGGGCGGTTCTGAACTGATAGACAATATATCGGCCATGGAGGACCAGCCTGTAATAATCGTACTGACTTCTCATGATAACGCTGATCTCATAGTAAACATAATGAAGAAAGGAGTATTCGATTACCTTATTAAACCTGTAAAAAAGAATGATTTCCTTATAAGAATTCAGAATGCATTTAAAGTAAGCGAGCTGGACAGAATGAAAAGAATTTCCGAAAAGGAAAAGGTAATACGCCTTGAGCATCAGCTTGAATGGTATAAGCTGATAGAGAAAATGAATAATAAGAATGTTAAGCTGAAGGAGTCCCATCTGTTTGAAAATCTCCAGAGAAGTTTTAATCAGGGATCCGGGATTGGAGTAATGTTATCGCTGATCGATTTAATTACCACAACCGCGAAGAAAAAAGGAAATGTGTATGAAATAAACGAGAAAATATTGGACGAATTACTAAAAAATCAGGGAATTGTTTATAAAACTATGCAGACTTTTGCTGATATTGAACAGATCACTTCTTCCGAGATTGAACTTAAAAAAGTATTAATGATTGATATATATGATATTGTAAAAAAGTCTATCGAAGAGTTGCAGGGTTTAGCTTTGATAAAAAGTCATAATTTGATTCTCAGCGAGATAAAAAAAATTTTTAATAATATTGAAGTGAATATTAATGAGTCATATTTTAAAAAGCTGGTTGAAGAACTAATCATAAATGCGATGAAATACTCAGAAAAAAACAGCAATATTGTAGTTATGGTGGATTATTTGGATAACAATGCGGTATTATCCGTTATCAACAGTATCAATTCCAGTGAGGATGATGGGATCCCGATGGAGTATGAAAATATAGTTTTTGAGCCCTTCTTCAGAAAGATTAAATATGTTCAGGAGCAATATAAAACTATGGATTACGGGCTGGGATTAACTTTCGTTGAAAGAATAGTAAAGAAACATAACGGCAGAGTATTAATACATAACATCAAAGATTATTCCGATTACAGTAAAACTTCTATTACCAAGGTCCGGTGCCAGGTAATGATCCCGAAAGCATAATTACTCTTACATGACTGACTGGATTCAAAATCGCAATAACAGGAGTAACGATCTTAGGCTTTGCCAACTGAGCTGCTGCCCTTACCTGTATCTATAACATAATAATTATCAAATCACGCAAAAAAATCAATCGAGAGAAGGTAAAAACTCAGGGATTTTTTATAAATTATTGTTGACACAATAAAGTAAAAATACATTGCTTAATATATTAAACAATATATTTCAAAGTATATTTTAAGTGCAATTTTAATTTATATGTCAAATATCAAGTCAATCACCTTAAGGCAAAAGGCTTACAAACTGGTCAAAGATAGAATAATCAATCTTTACCTTAAACCGGGAGACAAGATATCTGAAACTGAACTTACCAAAACCTTAAAAATAAGCAGAACACCAATTCGTGAAGCTCTCCTCATGCTTGAGCATGAAAAATTACTTGAATGCAATAACAGCATGGGATTCATAGTCCGCCGGTTAACTTTAAAAGAGGTTGATGAATATTATACTGTAAGAGGGGCAATAGAAAATTTTGTCCTTTCCCTTGTTGTAGAAAATATAACTGATGAAGAAATGAAGAGTCTGCACGCAAACGTGAAAGCAGGGGACTCTATTGTAAAGGGAAATAACATTCATAAAATCATTAAATGTGAATCTGAATTTCATGAAATGCTGTATAAAGCGGCAAAGTCAGATGTTCTCTTGGAGATTATCTCTCCGCTCACAGATAAATTTCAATGGTTCAGGGGAGTTGCATTCAGCATCCCCGGCTCTGCTGCTAATTCTTTATCTCAGCATAAAATAATGCTGGAGCTGATTGAGAAAAAAGATCTGAAGGGTTTGAGGCATCTTATGAAAGAACATCTTAAAGAGGCTAAAAGAAAAGTAAAGTATTTGTCGGAATTTTTATTTTAGATCATCATTATTTATACTCCATTGCTATATGGACACTATTGATGCGGACGAAGGTTCCGTTGATATTCAGAATAAGGAGGTGATAGTAAACAAAATTAAAAAAATAGTTTTTAGTAAATATAATATTAAAATAAGGAGACTATTATGAACTTCAAAAAATTATTTACTTTTACAGCTTTTATTGTTTCGGTTTGTATTCTAACATTTGCTTTTTCAAACGTTTCAACTGCTGCGGATAAAATGCAGCTTAACTTCACTACCCTTTTCCCCCAGACACATCTGCACACAGTCTTAAATCAGAAATTTGCCGATGA
>JAFGSG010000051.1 GCA_016934735.1 Spirochaetota bacterium
AAAATTTTTGAGGACGCCTTTCAATCCTGATGCAAAAGCTCTTTAAAACAAGAAAAACTAACCAGGAAGGCCTGATTCCGCAGAAAACTTTGCAATGTATTTCAATTTATGGCATTATTAACCATTAAAAACAAATGTGACGCTGTACTAGTAGTCTCCTGAAAAAGTCCATCGTTAACTTTTTCTGGATCGGTTTCGGGAAACATAAGCAATTCTTGAGATGGCTTCTAGATAATAACGATTTCTTCTTTATTATGTTTGAAATCAGTACTCAAATTCTGGCTTTGTGTAAGGTCTTTAATATAATTAACTACTTCCATAAAGCGCGGGTCGCCGGTTTTTATAAATTCAGGCTCACCTTTTACATTAAGGTAAGCAGGGAGAAAGGAAACTTTATCGATTTTATTGTTTGAGACAATGCATTTTACAAATACAGTTTTTCTTGTATCCGGAGGCATCGGATATTCCGGATCTTTTGCCCAGTCAGGATTCAGGGCTTCGATTACCTTATGGCGTCTGGAACCGTGAAGCGCCTTGTCAAACGCAAACGGCAGTTCGAGGGCAAAATTTCCAAGGCTGTAGAATATTGCTTTACCTCTATATACTTCTATTCCCTTGAGTATATGCGGGTGGTGTCCTATGATAATGTCCGCTCCGGAGTCAATTGCCGCATGTGCTGCTTCTCTTTCGTATCCGGCTATAACTCCGGGAACGAAGTGTACTCCCCAGTGCATGGATATGATAATAATAGCTGCCTCTGATTTTAAATTTATAATATCGTTTTTCATTGCATCTGTATCTGCTTTGTTGGCAAATGTGTGAACCCGGCATGGAGTCCCTGGCTGATCGTGCTCGACCTGTTCGTATAGTGTCCACGCTCTTAGCGGACTACAGCCCGGCCTGTTGTCTTCGGCCCAGTAGCCCATCGGCAGAATAGAGTTATAAGCAAGAATACCTATCCGTGTGCCGTTGTATCGAAATATTGCGGGCCTGCGTGCTTCATCAATCTCATTGCCTGCACCGATAACCGAAATACCGTATTTGCGAAGATTTTCGATAGTATCCGTAAGAGCTTCGTGTCCCCAGTCAAGCGAATGATTACTTGTGAAGGAAACTATATTATAGCCTGCGTCCTTAATTGCACGGGCAGTTTCCGGATTGGAACGCATGGGAAGACGAGCCTGCGGCAAAGGTGTACCGCTGTCCGAGAGATTGACTTCAAGCTGACCGAAGCATATATCGCTTTCGCGAAGTGTGTCTGCGACATAACAGAACATCGAGTCCGGATTGTCCCTGTTCGGCCCTATATCTCCGGTAAAATAAATGACAATTTTGTCTGTTTTGGTCATAATAGCCTATTATATGATTATTGATTATAGCTATAACAAATTATGTTTTTTTATCAACCATTATTTATAAATAAAAATATTTTTTTATTACGATAACAGCTAATGTGTAAAAATTTTAAAAGTAGCAAAAGTTTTTTTCTTTCTTTGGTTACGGATTGTTGACTTATTCTGTGCTCGTAAATATATTATTAGTAGGAAATAAATAGTTGCATTTATAACTAATTTTATATATTCCCGTCCTTTATATGTATCATATCTGTTTTTTTTAAGTGAACAGCCGGTTATTATTTTTTATTTAATCATATTGGAGGCCCTGATGAATCAAAGAGTACAGAGATTAAAAAAACGTTTAGAGATGGATAAATATCCGATTTGCGTTGAAAAAGCAAGTCTGGTTATAGACTCATACAGGCAAACAGAAGGCGAGCCAACAATAATAAGAAGAGCAAAGGCCACTGCCCATTATCTGGACAATAAAAAGATATTTATTGAAGATGATGAACTGATTGTAGGGAATATAGCAAGTAAACCCATGGGTATGGAAGCCGGTTCTCTCGGGCCCACGTGGCCTGAAGAAGATATGGAGGAACTGAGAAAAGGCAATCTCGAAATTTCAAAGCAGGATGAGGCTGTTTTAAGATCAATGGATGATTACTGGAAGGGGAAGGGCAGGACGCTGGACGAAAGACAGGGCCGGTATTACGATGATGACAGACTGTGGCCTTTTATTAAATCCGGAATAATGTGCCCGCCGTGGGAAAGAAAGACAGAGGGGCGCGGTCAGGGCGCGGCCGGTGTCGGCTGGGGACTTGGTCTTGGGTTATGCCTTATTGTGCCCGATTATGCAAAAGTAATAAATGAAGGCCTTAACAGGACAATAACGGAAGCAGAAGAAGAATTAAAAAATTTAAAATATATGAGCGCTGACGATGTTAAGAAGGGAGATTTCTTGACATCTGTTATAATAGCACTTCCCGCCATAGCCAAAATTGCTAAAAGATACGGCGATCTGGCTGAGCAAACAGCAAAGAAAGAAAAAGATGCAATTCGCAGGAAAGAGCTGCTTGAGATAGCAGAAACATGCAGATGGGTGCCGGGCAATCCTGCACGGACATTCCGTGAAGCGGTGCAGTCATTCTGGTTTTACTGGCTTATGATAGCAAGCGGCACTGCTCCGGGCGGCCGATTCGATCAGTATATGTATCCTTATTACAGGAAAGATAAAGAAGAGGGCAAATTAAATGACGATGACGTGCTGGAAGTACTGGAATGTCTTAGAATAAAAGTAATGCAGTTAAACTTTGTCGGAGGAGGCAAACTCCAGCGACAGAAGTGGGCTGGTATGGCAAGATGGCACAACTGGATTATCGGAGGTATTACTCCTGATGGCAAAGATGCTACTAATGAATTATCTTACTTAATTCTCGATGCAGCAAAAGACTGCCAGACACCGCATCATACAATCACTGTCCGTGTCAGTGAAAGTACACCTGAATCGCTTATGCTCAAGGCCCTTGATGTCGTAAAAACCGGAATGGGGATGCCTGCTTTTATCGGAGATAAATCATATATAGAATATTTAACAGGCCAGGGTGTGCCTCTGCGAGACGCAAGGGATTACGCACTCGCCGGCTGTCTTGACGTTAACCTTCCCGGCAAGTCGCGAATCAATGCTTTCGGAATGTTCATTGTGCCGCGTGTATTTGAAATTACCATGAACAATGGTTTTGATCCAAGACTCGGCAAACAGCTTGGGCCAAAAACAGGAGAATTTGAAGATTTTAATACTTTTAATGATTTTATGAAAGCTTTTAAAAAGCAGTTGAAATACTTTATGGAATTAACTGTAGAAGAGCACAATATTCTATTAATGGCTCAAACTGCGCTTTTCCCTGATGCTGTTCATTCCGCCCTGATGGATAATGCCATAAAAGTTGGCAGGGACGCACTTGACCGCGAATTGCCTTTCGAAAACGGCTCAGCACTTAATCTTGTTGGTATGGTAAACGTAGCAGATTCAATGGCAGCGATGAAAAAGCTTGTCTTTGACGAAAAGAAGATAACCAGGATAGAATTAAAAGAAGCGCTCACGGCAAACTGGCAGGGCAACGGCTACGCGGAAATACGCAAGATGTGTATTGCTGCGCCGAAGTACGGGAACGGCGATCCCTATGTGGATGATATTGCAGCAGAACTATACCAGTATTGGGCAGATACAGCATCGAAGTTCCTTAGCGCCTGGGGCGGGACAGTGAAGCCTACAGGCATTTCTATTACAGCTCACGCACCCGGCGGAGCTCTTACAGGCGCAACACCAGACGGCAGATTAGCGGGCGAAACATTTGCTGACGGCACTATGTCACCGGCACAGGGCAAAGATACAAACGGGCCTACTGCTGTTCTCAGAAGCGCAATGGCAGTTAATCAAATACCGTTTCAGGCAACGCTTCTGAATATGAAGTTCCATCCGTCTGCACTTAAAACAGAAGAGGAAATGAAAAAGCTTTCTGCCTTGATTAAAACTTACTTCGCCATGGGCGGCAAGCATGTTCAGTTTAACGTAGTTAACAAAGCAATGCTTCTGGAAGCACAGGAAAAACCGAAGGAGCATCGAGACCTTATTGTTAGGGTTGCTGGTTATAGCGCGTTTTTTGTGGCTCTTGGCTCACCAGTGCAGAATGAAATTATTGCGCGCACTGAGCATGTGCATGCTAGTTGAAAAAATCAGGGCTGTCCGAATAAGGCAGCCCTTTTTATAGTCAATAGTCCAATTATAAGTACTACAAGTTATCTCAAATATAATTTTTTTACAGCATAGCTTTTCAATTCAATTAAACTCATTTTAATATGTTCGGAAGCCATAATATGATTTGAGGAAATGCCATAAATAACGTCATAGTTATCATATCGCATAGAATAAACCACATAACTCCGCGGTAGACCGTAGTCATCGGAACAGTCTTATCAAGGCCAGCAATAATGAATACTGTAATTCCAACTGGCGGCGCAATCATTCCTATGTTTAAAAGCTTACACTGAATAACTCCGAACCATATCGGATCAAAACCGAGTGACATTACAAGGGGATAGAATATCGGCAATGTCAAAAGCTGTATGGAAGCTTCGTCCATCAAAGCTCCCATAATAAGGTATATAATTACTATGATTATCATTATACCCATAGGCGGAAGAGCAAATCCTGCTACCCAGTTGGACAGGTGTCCAGGAAGATTGCTTGCGGCGCAGAAATAGTTGAATATCATGGCTCCTATCAGAACTCCGTAGATCATACCAGATGTCTTCATAGCTCCGATCATGGCTTCTTTTATGACTGTCCATGAGAGCTTTTTCCTTATGGCAGCGCAGAGCAATGCACCGAAAGCTCCGACACCTCCGGCTTCTGTTGCCGTAAAGAAACCCCCGATTAATCCGCCCATAGTGATAATTACCAGCAATCCTATTTCCCAGACGGAACTGAGTGACTTGATTTTTTCAATAATGGGCACCTTCTCGCCAGGAGGGCCGAGCTTTGGATTAAGGGCACATCTGATTAAAATCATGATTACATATGAACCGCCTACTAAGATACCCGGTATTATACCGGCTACAAATAGCTGTGCGATGGAGTTTTCTGTAATGATGCCGTATATAATAAGTATGCCGCTCGGCGGGATAAGGCTTCCTATGGGGCCTCCTGCCGCGAGGCTACCGTTTGCGAGCGCATCCTGATATTTCGCCTTTTTCATCTCCGGAAGCGCAACAAGAGCCATGGTGACTGCAGTGGCAATAGCAGACGCGGATACGGCGCCAAAAGCGGCGCAGCCGGCAATGGTAGCTATTGCAAGTCCGCCGGGCACTCTTCCGAATCCCTTTTTGGCAATACTGTACAGATTTGCGCCCTGTCCCGTTTTAAAAAGTATTTCACCCATAAGGATAAAAAGAGGAAGAGTTGCGAATGTATAACTGGATACGAGATCAAAAGGAGTTACAGCCATTTTAAGGAAAGCTGCCTGCGCAGGCAGAATTAAAAGAAGACCGCCGAATCCCACAATTCCCATACAAACTCCGATGGGAAGACCTATAGCCATGAGGATAAAAAGAACGATAAAACCAAAGTAACCTACTGTTTCCGGGGCCATTATTTTTTCCTCCGCAGTTCAATGACGTTATTTTTTGTATTGTATATTATTACAATACAAACCAAAACCAGGCCGAGTATCCAGAGCCCTCTGAACGGGATAATGGATATCCTGAGAAGGTCGGTAACTTCCCCGACAGCTGCTTTTTTAATTGTGAGTATTAAAGTTGATGCTGCAATGATAATCCAGTAAAAAAAGCTGATTACATTGGATAAGTTTTCCAGATGGAGCTGGACTCTTTTTTTTAGATGCATGGTCAGCATGTCTACAAGGGTATGACGTTTATGGAACTCCGTTGAAGCAACTGCAAATGCAGCGGTAATGACAATTGTAATCTCAATTAAATCATATGTGCCTGCAACTATTCCGCCGAAAATCCTGAAAATAACATTTATTACAATTATTAACATGACGGTTGTCAATGCGAGGGCGCCTGTATTGGTTCCATATCCGACAACGCGTTCAATCAACTTGTTAAAAAAATTCATTAGTATGATTACCTCCTAAAAACTCATCTTCCGACAAACTGTATTTTAAAAACATTTTGTTTAATAATGTCGTAAAGTCTCAGCTGAGCATTAAAAAATGCAGGATCAGTACGGCATATTTATTAAACTGTTAGTTGCGTATTTTTGCAGTCAGAATCAGCAATATTTTTCTAATATAAAAATAATCAGTCCGCCGGAAGCGGACGAAGACTGCTTTTTTTAACCGTTGTTTTTATTACGGCCGAATTTATACTGCAATGATACTGCAGTTTAAATTCGGCCGGGTTATTGAAAAATTGTTTTAGATTATTTTATTTTTTATTATATAGTTTTACTAGTCTGCGTGCTTCTTTGTAAACTTTTGTCCCGGGGAATCCTCTTGCATCAAGAGCCTCGGCTTCTTTCCGGTTTTCTGCATCTAACGTGTTGCTGTATTTCTTGAGGCTTGCCGTATCCATCCTGACAAACTGGACGCCGGCTTTTACAGCCATTTCCTTGCCATCTGCCTCAGGTTTTTTTTGTTCATTAAAAATAGTATCGCTCCACCAATCCTTGCTGGCATCAATAATCTTCTGGATATTGCGCGGCAGTTTATCCCATGAATTTTTGTTCATACATCGCGATACGTAAATGCCGCGGTCCTGTACAAAATTTTCTGTTTCATACTTAACGGTTTCTGCCAGTTTGAGCGATTTATAATCTCCATGAGCAAAAATAACACCGCCAATAATCCCTTTTTGCAGACTTTCCAGCATTTCGACAACAGGCATGCCAACAGGTTCGGCACCGAGTGCCTTCATAGTCCTCATCATAGCATTACCGGTAATCCGAATCCTCAGCCCTTTCAATTCCCCAATCGACTTGATAGGATTTTTAGTCGTCATTAAGAACATAGGAATGCCGACATTAACAGCAAGTATTTTTAACTTTTCATACTCTTTACGGATTTCCGGGAATTTATTATAGAGTTGCCAGTAAATCTTGGCATTTATTTCGGGATTTGAGTCAGCAAAGAAATCGAGAATTGCCTTGGTGAGATCCACGCCGGATTTTTCATAAATGGGTGTTACAAAAGCAATATCGGCGACACCACTTGCTAATTCACGCATGCTTTCTCTTCCTGAAATTAGCGTTGAATTCCAATACGGTTTAATTTTTAAATTACCCTTGGTATCTGCCTCGATTTTATCAAACCATTTTTGATCCGCGATTGAATAAGGATGCGTAGGCGCATATGGGCTTGAGTATCTCAACTCAGTTGCAGCATGAGCATTGGGCCCCAGTACAGCTAAAAACATAAAACTGATTAGTAAAGCCAAAAAAATTTTACTGCCTTTCATATATTTTTTCTCCTTATAATATTTTTTTTCCGTTGCCAATATCTGTTTAATAAAACAGATAGGTTAACGGTTTTTTATGCGTTTTTAAATGATCTTTACTGGTTGATGACGAAAAAAAAATATATTTTTGCTAGATCAATTTTTTACTCAAAAACAGCTACTTCTTCGCCTGCCCAGTCAAATTTTGCGTTTAGCCCCGCTTCCAGTGTGATTTTTTGCATATAATCGAATACCTGCTGTCCTTTATCGTCGCTTTTTTTAAAAATTTGTGGCTGTCCTTTTTTATTCACAATACAAGGTATAAAACTGATTTTTGTGATTTTTTTATTATTAATAATGAACTTAGCGATTATTTGTTGCTTGCCTTCAGGGTGAAAAGCATAGTTCGGATATTCTGGATCCGGTTCAAATCCGAACATTTTTTTTCTTCTTTCAATCCATTGCGCCATATTCCAGTTCGCGGCTACTGTGAGAGCGGATGTGACTGTGATGAAATTGCCCATTCCATGAAATATTGGCTTGCCCTTATAAAATTCAATACCCTTAAGGACATGCGCGTGACCTCCAAGTATCAGATCTGCACCTGCGTCGATTGCTGCATAGCAGAGAGGCTGTTCAAACTTATCGAGAACAACGGGCGTGTGTACGCGTCCTTTATGGAGGCTGAGTACAAGTATATCGCATTTGCTGCGCAGTTTTTTTATGTCGTCAAGCATTGCTTCCATGCTTCCGGGTTCCGGAAAGCTGTATATCAGGGGCGGGCTTTCAGGAGATGTATGACTCGGCTCGTAGTGGGTTATTATATTTACATACGAGCATCCTGGTTTTGCAGGCGTAGC